>DATAPM010000136.1:0-5785 GCA_036265225.1 Vulcanimicrobiaceae bacterium | reverse complement strand
CGACGGAGCGCAGCCGTACGGCGGCGTCACGCTGCTCGACGGCACGCTCTATGGGACCACGGCCTTCGGGGGCGCCTATAGCTACTCCGGAACGATCTTTAGCCTAAGCACGTCCGGTGTCGAGCACGTCCTTCATAGTTTTAACGGCTATCCCGACGGTGCCATATCGTATTCGAGTCTCACGCCGGTCAAGGGCGTGCTGTACGGTGCCACCGCGTACGGCGGCAACGACGGTCCCCGCTGTACCGGCAACGGAATTGTCGGCTGCGGCACGCTCTTTTCGATCGACGCGTCGGCGCACGAGCGCGTGATCTATCGCTTCAAGGGCGAACCCGACGGCGCCAACCCCTGGATGAGTTTCGTCTTTACGAAAAACGCATTGTACGGGACCACGCTTGCCGGGGGAGCGAGCGGCGACGGTACCATCTTCCAGCTTTCCGGTCTGCCATGAGCTGCGCACGCTATCTGGTCGCGGCACTCGCTCTCGGCGGCTGTTCCGCGGGAATGACGGTCGGACCGCAGGGCGACTCGTTCGTCAACCCCGGAGTCGTGCCGCCGCCGGGTGGCCCGGCGGCAAAAATCCATCACGTCGTCATTATCTTTCAAGAGAATCGTACCGTCGACAACCTGTTTAACGGTCTCCCCGGCGCCGACACCGTGCGCCGCGGCGTGAATTCGCACGGGGAAAGCGTTGCGTTGCGGCCAATTAGACTAACCGCGCATTACGACGTCAGTCACGAACACAGCGCTTACATCGTCGAACGCGCCAACGGCGAGCTCAACGGCTTCAACCGCGTTAATTCGACCTGTCAACTCGAGGCAACCTGTCCGCCCAAGTTTCTGCGCCCCTACGGATACGTTCCCCGCAACGAAGTTCGGCCGTATTTTACGATGGCGCAACGGTATACGTTTGCCGACCGCATGTTCCAAACCAACGAGGGCCCGAGCTTTCCTGCTCATCAATATATCTTGAGCGGGACGTCTACGACGGTCGACGGGGCGCCGCTGCGCGCGGCCGGGAATCCGTTTTCGCCGTTGGGCGGCTTCACCGGCGGCTGCGACTCGCCCGGCGGTTCGTGGGTGTGGCTGATCGATCCGATGGGAAACGAGAATCAAGCGACGTATCCGTGTTTCGATCGCACTGCGCTTACCGATCTGCTCGAGCGTAAGTCGCTTACGTGGCGTTATTACCAAGCCCATCTCGGACCGGGGTTGTGGGAAGGACCCGATGCCATCGCCCATATTCGCAACAGCAAGAGTTTTGCAACGCACGTGGTCGCGCCATCGAAGCAGATTCTCGGCGACATCGATGCGGGTCATTTAGCCGACGTCGTTTGGGTTACGCCGACGGCCGCCGCATCGGACCATGCCGGCTCCACCGACGGGTCGGGGCCGTCGTGGGTGGCCTCAGTCGTCAATGCGGTCGGATCGAGCAAGTATTGGAACGACACGGCGATCTTCGTGACGTGGGACGACTGGGGCGGTTGGTACGACCACGTCCCTCCGCCGCAATATAATTCCTACGAGCTCGGCTTCCGCGTGCCGCTGATCGTCATCTCTCCGTATGCGAAGCGGCATTACATCTCGCACAAACGACACGAATTCGGCAGCATCCTTAAGTTCGCCGAAGAAACGTTCGGTCTAGGATCGATGAATACAACCGACGTGCGTTCCGACGATCTCTCCGACTGTTTTAACTTCTCCCAACGCCCCGCGCCCTTCAAGAAGATCGACGCAGCCCTGCCGCGATCGTATTTCGAGCGGCAGCCAATCTCGTATCGGGATCCCGACTAACGAAACTACGACGGCGAGAGCCCGGCGATGCAGCGACTCGCGAGCAGCGCGGGCACGATTCCGGCGAGTTGGAAGAGCGCCAGTGCCCGCCAAGCGTAGGGAAACCCGTGAGTCTCGACGAGCGCACCAAAGAGCGTCGGCGTAATGAATGCGGCGAGCAGCGTCCAGGTTAGCCCGACGCCGAGCGCGCTGCCCGAGTGCTCCTCGCCACCGACCTCGGCCATGCCGATGACGCCTAAACCTATCCAGCCCTCGGCCGTAAATCCCAGCGCCACCGAGAGTGCCGCGGCGAGCCAAAACGGCGTCGCCGGGGTGATCGCGGCAAAGCCGAATGCGACCAGCGCCACTAAAACGCAGGCCAGTGCGAGCGGCAGTGTCCGGCTGCCGCCGAACCACCGATCGCTCACCCAACCCCACGAAAGGCGCCCCCCCACCGCGCCCACTTGGGAAAGGGTGAAGAGCGCGACCGCGACGGGCACGATATAGGCGGCTTGGTGCGTCAGGGTGGTCGTCAGAAATCCTAACAGCGCGAACTGCCCGCAAACCAAAACCATCGACGTGAGGGTCAGCAGAATCAGGCGCGATTCGCGAGCGATCTGCACCATCTCTACCAGCATCTCGCGGACGGAGACGCGTTCGCCTTGCAGCTCGCGCGGCTCCCGATAGCGTTTCGATGCGATTGCGGCCGCGAGCAGCGTTACAACGCCGGCTACGGCGAGTGCGGTACGATAGTCGTAATGCAACGCGATCGCCGGCAGCAAGAGCGAACCGATGACTCCGGCCAGCGGTACGCCGCACTGACGCACGCCCATGGCGAGGCCGCGGTCGGCTTTCTTGAAAAAGAAGATGATGGCGTGACTGCCGGCTGGAGTAACGGCCGCGTAGCCAACGCCGTAGATGGCGAGCCAGATAATCAGCCAAGAAAAGCTGTGCACCAGCGACGAGGTGATCAATGCCAGTCCCATCAGCACACCGCTCCAAAGCACTACCGCTTTGTCGCCAAAACGATCGGTCAACAGTCCCGCTACCGACGTCATCGCCACCGAGCCGAGCATTTGGATCGAGAGAATGAGTCCCAGCTGCGTCTGGCTGAGGTGAAGCGCCGCATTGAAGAAGGGCATCAGCGCTCCGGTCGCCGTGATCAGCAGCGACGCGCCGACCATCGCACCGGTAAAGAGCGCCAGCACTTCATAGGGCGACTCCGGCATGGGGTTGTGCGGGCGGGGGCGCCGCTTGTGGTGCTTCATCGCGCAGGGTTTCTCCGCCGTCGCGCGGAGAAGCTGCCGTCATGAACCGTCGCGACGAGCTCCGCCGTAACGGTGCGGTGGCCGCTCTCTCGTTATTGGGCGCGGTTGTCCTTTGGCTGATCTTCCATTCGGTGTACGAGAATCTCAGCGTCTCCGAACAGGCAGTCGGTTACGTCGATCCAACGACGCAAAGCGGAATCTACTTCGGATACTTCGCGATGCTCGCCGGAATCGTGGCCCTTGCGGCGATCGCCCTTTGGGCGGCCATCAAATGCGTGCTTCTGCTCGCACGCCGTTCCTGAGCTTTCGTGCGCGTTCTGCTTGCGGTCAATCCCAACTCGCGCCGAGGAAGGCGCTTCGGAGAGGCCGCCCGCGAGGAACTTCGCCGCCTGGGGATTGAGGCGGTCGCGCACAACGACCGCGGTCCGATCGACGCGATCGTCGTGGCCGGCGGTGACGGCACGTTCGTTCGCCAGATCGGGCGCGCACTGCACATGAAGGTGCCGATGGGCTTGATTCCGCTGGGCACGTTCAACGATCTGGCCCGGACTCTGGGAGTCCCGCAAGACGTCGGCGGCGCTTGCGCCGTGATCGCTGCCGGGCGCACGCGCGCGATCGACGTGGCCTGCGTCAACAATGCGTACTACGTCAACGAAGCCAGCATCGGAATTTCGAGCCGCATCGCGCGGCTGCAAACGCCCGAAGACAAGCAGCGCTTCGGCATCCTGGCAATCGTCGCGACGGCTTTCGCCGCACTACGAGTTTGGCGTCCCTTTCACGCCGAGATCGCCTTCGAGGGCCGCCGGGAACGCGTTCGCGCCGTACAGCTTACGGTGGCGAATAGCCACCGCTTCGGCGGTGTGATCTCAGTCGAGTCGGCGGCCATCGACGATGGCCGGCTCGACCTCTACGCCGTGGACATCGATACGTTCGGTCAGGCCTTGGCGGTTTTAGGAGCGATCCTGACCGGACGGACCGGCCCCGCGGCCGGCCTTCGAACGTACCGCTCAGCCTCTTTCGAGGTCTCGACGCATCGCCCGCATCGAATTACGGCAGACGGCGAGCCGGCGGGAACGACTCCGGCCCGTTTCGAGCTCCTTCCCCAGGCCCTGCGCATCTTCGCCCCGTAAACTTTCCCCCGAGGAGCCAAGGAGCGCCCACAATGAGCCTGTATGAATTTGGTCCCTTCGAACTCGATGCCGGCCGTTTGCTCTTGTTGCAGCGAGGCGTGCCGATCGCCGTCGGACCGAAGGTCGTAGAAACGTTGCTCGCCTTGCTCGAGCACCCCGGCGAAGTTTTCGCAAAAAACGCATTGATCGAACGGATCTGGCCCGAAGGCTACGTCGACGAGGCGAACCTCGCGCAGAACGTCTATGTGTTGCGCAAAATTCTGCGCGACCGCTGGAACGTCGAAGCGATTGAAACCATTCCGCGCCGCGGCTACCGTTTCGTCGCCCCGGTGTGCCGCCGCGACGACGTCGCGCGATCGGAACCCGCGCCCGCGCCCGCAGCGGTGCCTAAACCGCGGCCGCGCTTCGCCGCCTTTGCCGCCGCGCTCGTGGTGGCCGTCATCGGCGTTTTAGCGCTGACGATGGCGCTTTCGCGCGGCAACTCGCGGCCTCCGACGCTTTCAATGGAGGGCGCGCGTCTCTACGAGATCGGCCGCTACTATTGGAACCTTCGAACTCGCGACGCAGTCAACAAAAGCGTCGCCTACTTCCAACGCGTCATCGCGATCGATCCGCGCGATCCGCGGGGCTACGCCGCGCTGGCTTCGGCCAATGCCATCGTCGCCGATTACAACTATGGTCCGTCGCCTATCAAAGTGTATATCGCCCGCGCCCGCGCCTACGCGCGCGAAGCGCTGGCCATCGATCCCAACTGCGGCGAAGCGTACGCCGTTCTCGGAATGATCGCGTCGAAGAAGTGGTACGGCGTGCCGGCGCGTCCGGGGGAGGCGCTGAGCGATCTGCGTCGCGCGATCGTCCTCGATCCCTCGAGCGGTCCGGCCCACGAATGGTATGGCATCGCGCTCTTAGAGCTCAACCGCGTTCACGAAGCGTCGGCGGAGCTGGCGAAGGCCGCCGAACTCGATCCGCTCTCGGTCGCGACCACGTCCTGGCTGGGGACCACTGCGTACCTGCAGGGACGTTATGCCGACGCGGTCGCTTACTCGCGCGAAACGCTTGACCTCTCCCCGCAGCGTCAGGATGCTTACGAGACGCTTGGGCTCGCCTACGAAGCCCTGGGCAATCAAAAAGCGGCCGCCGGCGCCTTCCATAAGCTCGCGGAGGTCTGCACCATGTGCCGCCCCCAAGCCGCGGCGCTGCTGACTCCGATCTACGCGCGCACCCATCAAATGGCGGCGGCCAAGGCGCAGCTGGAGATGGCTGCCGCCCATTCTACCGACGTCGCGCCCCAGGATCTCGCGGCGGCCTTCGAGGCGGTCGGGCAGCATCGTGCTGCGCTCGGCTGGCTGCGCCGGATGCACGGCGAGTATCTCGAGGCGCAAATCACCAACGACCCACGCTTTGCGGGACTGCGGCGCGAACTGGCGGGCACGCTGGCCCAGAAGGCGGGCTAAGGAAAAAGAATTTTTAAGGGCGCCCTTGACAGAGCCGTACTAGAGAGCTATTGTACTAGTGTACTAGTAAAATAGTTTGCCGGTACGATTCTAGAGGAGAAGCCCAAATGACCATCACTACCGGAACCGAAATCGCCCGCGAGGCCCGCACGCCCGTTCG
>DATAPM010000135.1:0-3248 GCA_036265225.1 Vulcanimicrobiaceae bacterium | reverse complement strand
ACCTCGAAATCAAGGATACGGGTAACCCCGTGACCACCTTAGCCGCCCACGACACGCTCTGGGTTGCCTCGGAGGTCGTGCACGGCGCTTTTTTGGACGGCTACGAGCTGCGCTCGCGAAAGTCGAAGTTCTCGCACTCGATCAAGGGCGTCGAGTCGTCAAAGATCGCGGTCAACGCCGACGGCTCCTGGGCTGCCGTTTTCCTGCGTAATCTCTTATCGCCGGAGTGGGTGGTGAACGTCTTTTCCGCCAAGACCGGCTTCCTTCGCCAAATCATCAAGGGCAAAAATCTCAAAGCGATGGCCGGCGACGGCTCGAACACCATCTACGTCTCCGAGAGTGGCCCGGGCAGAGTCTTTCGCTGCGACTTTCAACACTGTCCCGTTTATTTTGCGACCGACTCCAACAACCCGGCAGCGCTAGCGGTCAATCCCCGCAATCGCAACCTCTACATCGCCAACCGCGATGCCCGTAACGTGCAAGTCTACCATCCCGGCCAAACCCACCCGTTCCTCACCATTGCGCCAGGGAAGTTTGAACCGACAGGTCTCGCCATTGAGCCCTAAACCGTTGCTTCAAAGACTTTGAGGAGAACTTGGAATGCTGTCTTGCAAATCACGCCTCATCGCCGTCACGCTGACCGTCGCGTTGGTGGCGTGCGGCGCTAACGCCGGTGCGCCCTCACCCACGGCCGCCAACTCTGCAAACGCAGGTTCCGTTGCCTCGCCCGACGGGCTTCACGACTGGAGACTCGACATACGGAACGACGCGCACGCAACCGTAAAACAATTCGCTCCGGAGACCGAATGCATGGCACATGTATTTGATGGAAAAGTCTATCAACACCGGAACGAGGTGTACGTCGAGAACCTGGAGACAAGCCACGACCTGTGGTGCTACGTAAAGACATCAAAGGTGACGCTACAGTTCTTTTCGGAAACAGGAGGCCGCTGGGGCGCGGTTCGGTGGACCAAGTCCGCCCTTGACGACTACGAAATCCACACGATCGAGAATCACGGGCTCTGCTTCGGAGGAACCAGCCACGGCAACGGAATCCGGACTTTAAAACTCTATAACTGTTAACATCAGATCCCGCGAGCAGGTCGCGGTCGCAATCGGTCGCGGCAGGCGGTGCGGTTGATATCGTTTTGAAGGGTGAAATGAAACCCTTCGGTGTTGGGGAATGCGGCAACGCCACCAGTCTCGTAACGATATACGATATTTTGCCCGCCAAGCACGTGCGGCTCTGCGAGCCAAGGATACTGCGAATCGCGGTCGCTAAAAAACATGACGAAACCCCGCGCGTCTTCCCCCGCATTCGGAGCGCTCGGTGGTCCGTTGCTGTCAAACGCATAGGCCAGTAAGGCTCGCTGACATGGCTTTATTCGGGCCATCATCCAACGGATTTTCGCCTTTTCCGTGGGCGTCAATTTCGGCTGTCCCGGCTTTGTGAAAGCCGCTGCCGCGTAACGAGGCCGGGATCCTAGCGAGGAATCTTGGGCGCGGCTGTGCACCACGGCCGCAGGCTGCCGAGCGCAACCCGAGGCTAACGCCGTTAAAACCGAGAGCATTAGTGCGACGCGACCGCCCTTCATCTGTGACTAAAGATTAGCCCTGACACTTAATGTTTTCACGGGCGAACCTCCGGTTGGGCACTCCCAGAGCCATCTTTGCTAACGGTCATACCGAAGACATACGCACCAGCGTTCCTGAACGACTTCCACGCCTTTCCGCCTTGAGGGTAGTGATAGAAGCTCACGTCCTCGTTGTAGTAGTAGGGATGGACCAGCGACTTCCCATCGATCCAGCTTTGAGCGGTGGTATTGCCGCCACCATCCAACACAAGGCTGCCGCTATCGTCGCTTTGTAGTCGGCGACAGCAATCTGATAGACTGTCGGACCTAATCCTTTCGATTTAGGCACCTCCATGGCGAGATAGTGCCCATCCCATTGAATCCAGTTGGGACAGCAGATTTGAAACGGAACTTTCACCTGCCGCAGCGTCGATGTGCCTTGGCGTAACTCATAGAGCCGGTACTCGCTGGCAAATGCAAAGGCAATCACGAAGAGGTTTCCGCTCGAGTCATATGAGGTGAAATAGTAGCTCTCGAGCGCTGGGTTCGAGTAAAGCCTTGGAATAAGGCGGGGGAACTTTCTGTTGAATATCGCGATCGTCCGGTTTTGATTGGCTACGGCCAAGTCGCCGCTCGTCGGATCAACTGCGCAGGCATACGGCACGTCGGGATCCGGGTATACGTTTTTCGGGTCGACGGCCCCGTGAGCGTACTCCGCGACCTGGCCGCGGCTGGAGCTTGCCTCCGTGATGAAGATGTCGCCGGCTTTATCATTGCACATCGCTTGTGGTTCAGAGCTGATATCGACCGGCCCCACCAAATCGCCTTGAGGAAACGTGTAAGCGTTCACTTCATAGTAACTATTGATAGACGCTACGTAGAGCAACGCCTGACTCTTGGCAGGCCGCGCTTGGCTGAAGCTGTGCGGTATCAAACCGGGCGCCCCGATCCGTGGCTGCGGGCTTCCGCAGGCCGTCGGCACGGCAAGACCGGCACACAAACACAGCGCCAGTCGTAAGGCGCTTCTAATGAGCGATGTGGAATATCGTACCACGGCCGCTTCCTCCAAGCATGGCGGCTCCATAGAGCGCCCTAACTATTGTACAACGGCAACCGCTCATCCGCCAATCGAGCCTTTGTTCGGCCGCCGTCGCTCGACCCGACCTTTGCTGGTTGAAACTCCCGCTCCCCAGAACAACCTCGCGTGATTGCCCGCTGTTCGTGTGGAAGCGTCGCGTTGGAGGCCTTAGGCGCCCCAATAACGAGTGTCGTCTGCTACTGCGACACGTGCCGAGAAGGCTCGCGCCGGCTTGAAGCGCTCCCCAATGCCGCCCCCCGTTCGAGATTCGGATAGCGGAACGCTATACGTCCTTTTCCGAAAGGACCAGGTGCGATACTCGAGAGGCGCCGATCTCTTGAGGAACCTTAAACTTACCGACAACGCGACGACAACCCGCGTCTACGCCGGCTGCTGCAACTCGGCAATGCCCTCTACCGCGCGCGAATCCAAGGCGACGTCCCGCCGGTGCAGTTTCGTATCTGCACGAAATTTAAGCCGGCGAACGCTAACGTACCGAACGACGTCCCGAGTTCGACGACGTACCCCTTCGGATTCTTGGTAAAGCTCATCGCCGCCAAAATCGCCATGTTGCTTCGGCCTCACCCAGCTTGACC
>DATAPM010000134.1:0-4904 GCA_036265225.1 Vulcanimicrobiaceae bacterium | reverse complement strand
CCAGAGAGGCTCGTTCGTGGATGCGGTGGCCGCTGCGCCGGCTGTTTATCCGCATGCGCCCCTGCCGGCTGTTGGACCCTTGCGGTTCGCCTCGGCAAGCGCTTGCGATTCCATTTGCTCGGGGAGACCGGCGCTGGATCGTAATAGCCCCGCTCCAGCCTTCGACGCGCCCGAGCGAATACGAAATGTTTCTTCGGGCGGTCGAGAGCATCACCGTCCCATCGGACACTTCGGAAAGCCCGGGCGACTTGTTCGTTCGCAGCAATGATTTCGAGCCCGCAATCGTCAACTTCGCTCTTGCTGAAGATCTCGATCGCCGAGTTGTTGACGCTCTTTCCTCGCGGGGCTGGCCCCACGAGCGGATCACAAGTTTCACCATGTTGACCCGGCGGCTGCGGCATTCGGTTCCCGACGTGGTCGTCGTCGACGTCGCGCGGCTGCAAGATCCTGTTTCCGCGATCGCTAGCATTCACCGGATCGCCGATTGCGGTGCATTGCTTGTCCTAGCGTTCCATCCGGCCGGTTTTGAGCGTCAATGCTTCCAAGCCGTGGTCGACCGATTCTTACCATCCGACGCTTCGCCGGCTTCGATTTTCAAGTCGATAAAAGGTTTAGCCGGCGAAGCGGCGATTTTGCAGCGAAACTACACGCGCGACGAACGCACGGTGATCAGGAGATCCGTTGCGGGAAAGCTTGGATATCGGGAACTCGCAGAGTTCGCAGCAAAAGAGGCCTCCGCTATGGTGCGCGGGTGGGCGAGCTGCTTCTTGCTCAATGATGGTGGCGCCGTCTACCGGGCTGAATGCCCAAGCTCGCCGCAACCGGTCCTGCGTACGATTCCCAAAACGTTTCTTACCGGGGCGAGCATCTTCGAAGCGGTTTCGACTCCCGGTTTTATCGAGGAGCTGACCGACGATCCGGCGGATCGTAGGGCGCTGCTGGCTATGCGGCCCCCTTCTTGCGCGAGCGTAACGCTAATATCCGACGACGGGCGGCATCGCGGCGTGCTGGTCGCCTGCTCGATCGAAGAAACGGTAAAGTCGCGGGCGTTCGATGCCCTCGAGTGTCTCTCGGAGATCGTCGCCCAGCGAGCGTTGGAACTGCAGCATACGTTCCAACAAATTCCGGAGTTCAGCACGGGGAAGTGCTGGGAGAGCTTAAGAGAGCGCCGGCTCACCATCGAGGTGTACCGATCGAAAGGCTGCGTCGTACCCTGGCGTTACCGGCAGTTCACCGACGCGCATGGCTTGCTGACGCTAAATATTCACGAAGACGATCCAATTTTTCAAAAGGCCGATGGGCCGCTCGGCCGCTCATCGCTTGCGGCCATCTCTCGCAATCGAGAGAAAAGCGCGCCATTCTTTGCCGCGAGCATCGATTTCGCCGCGCAGTCGATGAACTTCGCGACGCACGGGTTTTCGGCTCCGATCTTCTTGAACCGCTCGGGGCCGACGTCTACGATCGTTGCTGCCGGAAGCGTCACTACGGGAACCGCAACGCTCCACTCGGCTTCTGACCTGGTGGTTTGTGACAGCGCCTTGTGGGGCTGGCTGAGCGACCGGCCCGCAGCGATGGAGAATCTCCACACTGCCCTCGACCTGGAGATGCCCCGAGGCCTGGCTTCGATTATTACGCTGGATTAGATCCCTCGCCGGACAGGGCAGCGAGCACCGAACTCACGCGTTGGATGTCGCCTTCCACCTCCGCAACGCGCTGCGCGAGTCGACGACCGATCGCCGTTTCGCCACTACGGCAAGAGCGTGCGGCTAGGCGCTTGAGCAGGTCGCAGCGCTCCTCGAGCGCGCGAATTGAAGTCCGTAACGCGGACTCGAGATGCTGTTCGCGCGCGGAAAGCATCGCTTCCCCGAACAATCCGCCGCAGTCGGCGCACCTGAAAACCGAAGGAGTTCCGGAATCGTGCTCTTCTCGCGGCGTCACGCCGGAGGGTGCGGCGGAAAGGGGGCGCGACGCCCAATGCTCGATCGCCTCGACGAGTCGCTCGGGAGAAAAGATGCCGTCGACGGCACCGGTCTTGATCGCATTACTCGGCATGCCGGCGTATCGCGCATCCTCGGGATCTTGAACGAACGCTACCCCTCCTGCTTCGTGGATCGATACCAAACCGGCGACGCCGTCGTCGAGCGTTCCAGAGAGCAGCACCCCGCAAGCGCCGGAGCCAAAACTGATCGACGCACTTCGAAATAATACGTCGATCGAAGGCCGGTGATTGTTTTCGGGCGGCCCGTCAAGCACTCGCATCACCCCGGCCTGCAATATCAGATGACGATTCGGAGGCGCGACGATGATTCGGCCCGGGGCTATCGGCGCGCCTTCGATCGCGTGAGTAGCGAAAAGCGTACTCGCTCGGTTCAGAAGGTGCGGCAGCGCCGAAACGCTCGTAGCCGGGACGTGAGTCGTTATAAAGACGGCCGCGGGAAAGTCTCTGGGAAACGCTCCGGCGATCTTTAACAGCGGATCGAGAGCACCGGCAGATCCCCCAATGCAGACGACGGGAAACTTGGTAGCGCCTTGATTATCCACGTCAAAGGCGTTGTTCCCGAGTTGGATAAAAACACCACATGGCCGGCCAAATCCACCCGGACGAGCCCTATCTCATCGTGATCGGGGCCTCGGCCGGCGGCATCGAGGCGCTCGAGCGGTTGGCGGGGGCGCTGCCTCAAGACTTTCGCGCGCCGCTGGTTATCGCGCAACACGCGGACCCCAACTTTCACAGCCATCTAGCCGACATCCTTCGCCGGCAAACGCACTTGAAGGTGATTGGCGTTACGGAGCGGGGCGAAGAGCTCGCGCGGGCGACGATTTACCTCGCTCCCGCGGGCGAAAACGTAACCGTGCGCGGCACGCGCGTGAGCGCCAGCGGCCGGCTGCGCGGGCATCCGATCCCGTCGATCGACGCGCTCTTTGTGAGCGCCGCTGAAAGCTACGGCGACCGCGTCATCGCGCTCATCCTTACGGGAATGGGCACCGACGGTGTAGAGGGTGTGCGCGCCGTTAAGGAATGCGGAGGCACCGTGCTGGTGCAGGAGCCCGAGTCCGCCGCGTTTCCCGCCTTGCCGGCCGCAATTCCGCTTAGCCACATCGACTACACGGCGAATCTCGACGCGCTCGCGCCGCTCATTACGACGTTGACCGCCGGCCCGGGCGACGGCGAAATAACCGATCCGGACATTCTCAACGCGTTTCTCGGCCAGCTTCGAGGACGCACTGGGATCGATTTTAGACAATATAAGACGCCCACCATCGTACGGCGTCTTTCCCGGCTCATGGCGACGGCGGGGTGCGAAACGCTCAAAGAATACATGCGGCACCTGACGTCGCATCCCGAGGCGTACCAGCGGCTCATCAGCACGTTCTTGATCAAGGTTACCGAATTTTTTCGAGACCCGGCGCTTTTTGCGCAACTCAGCGAGCGCGTCTTGCCGGATATTATCGAACACGCTCGCCACAATCGCGCCGAGCTGAGGCTCTGGTCCGCCGGCTGTGCCACCGGCGAAGAGGCATACTCCCTCGCAATAGTTCTCGCCGAACTTCTTGGCGACGACGTCGAAACGGTGCCCGTCCGGATATTTGCTACGGACCTGGATGCCGATGCCATCGCATTTGCGCGACGAGGCATCTACCCCGCGAGCGCGCTAAAGGAAATACCACCGGCGCTGCTAGCGAAATACTTCATGCGGATAGACGACGCTTTTCAGATCAAAAAACGCATTCGCAATCTCACGGTTTTCGGCGAATACGATCTCGGGCAGCGAGCGCCGTTTCCTCGAATCGACCTCGTTCTCTGTAGAAACGTGCTCATTTACTTCACCAAGGAACTGCAGCAGCGCACCCTCCAGCTCTTTGCTTTTTCGTTGCGAGCGGGCGGCTATTTGGTGCTGGGAAAATCGGAGACGGCGAGTCCGCTCCCGCAGTATTTCACGACGGTCGAGACCGCCCTAAAGATATTCCAAAGGCAAGGAGACCGGCTGCTGATACCCGCTCCGGCCATTATGGAGGACGCGAACGGGCGCGAACGCCAAACGCCGCGTAGGGTCTCAATGTCGCTGGTTTCGCCGAGGCGCTTTCCCGGGGATTCCACCGCGCCACGATGGTCGCTCGTCGACCGGTTAGGCGCCTTCTTATTCGACTCGCACATCGGTGTCGTAGTCGTCGATCGTAGCTACGATATCTTGACGATTAATCACGCCGCAAGGTCGATGCTAGGCATTCACGGGCAGGGCATCGGCGAAGATCTCGTGCACCTAGCGGATCTCCCTTCGAACGAACTAAAAACGGCACTAGACTCGGCCTTTCGCAGCGAAATGCCCGAAACGTCTCGAGACGTTGAAATCAAGGATCTGGCCGCGGATACCGTGCGTCATCTGCAAATCTCGTGCTTTCCCGACCGTACGCTCAATAAGGATGGCCGCATTGAAGGCGTCTTTGTCATCGTAACGGACGTCACCGACAGCACTAGTCGCCTACGCGCCCTCGAAACCAGCAATCGCAAAAACGAAGAATCGGCCGTTAAGGTGGCCGCGCAAAATGTGGAACTGCAGAAACGTCAAAAGGCGCTGATCGAAGCCAACGACGAGTTGACGTCCGCAAACTCCGAACTGCGCAGTGCCAACGAGCATCTGTTGATCTCCGCCGAGGAGGCCGAAGCCGCCGCTGAGGAGGTCGAAACGCTTAATGAAGAGCTGCAGGCGACGAGCGAAGAGTTGGAAACGCTCAATGAAGAGCTGCAGGCAACCGTCGAAGAGCTCAACACCACCAACGAAGAACTAGCGGCCCGCGGCAGCGAGCTCGAACGTCTTGGGCGGGAACGTGAGACCGAGCTCGCCGGGGTTCGTGAGACGTTGACGGCACTACGCTCTGTAATCGAGCGAACACCGCTGGCGCTA
>DATAPM010000133.1:0-4074 GCA_036265225.1 Vulcanimicrobiaceae bacterium | reverse complement strand
CGGCTGGATCTCTTGAGGATCGACGTATTGATACGCGTAGGTGCAGAGCGGGCCGCCTTCGCCGTCGGGTCCCGATTTCTCGAGATCGAAGCCATCCATCTTGCCGCCGTCATATTGACCCAGAAAGCCCTGCGACGAATCGTTGGGATTGACGTAGACGTGCGGCAAATCGTCTCCCTCGCCGAAGTTCTTAGGGAAGCCCGCGCCGATGAGAGAGACTTTGGTAAGCGTAACGGTCGGATTCGATTGCGTGATCACCGGCATGCCGTCGTTTTTGCAGGCGGTCGCAATGGCTGGCGGCATCGGCGCACCTTGCCCCGTCGTAGTGCCGTCCGCACCGGGGAAGGTGGCGAAGAAGTTATCGAAGCTGCGGTTCTCTTGGATCACGACGATCACGTGCGAAATCGGCGTGCGGCCCTTGCCGTCGGGGCTTCCCGGAATCACGGCGCCCGGCCCGCCGCTCGCGGCGCTCCCGGAACACGATGCCGTCGCGGCAATGGCGGCTCCCGCGACGAGCCGGAGGGCCCAGCGGCGCGGATTCATCAGAAAGCCTCCGTAGATCGCGGGAGCGGCCGCGATTTTAAACAGTGCTGCGCGGCTGCGCCGACTCCGCAATGCGCTGCGCGATTGCCCCAACGTCGTATCCGAACTGCTGCGCCACGCTGCCGGTGAGGGCCGTGATCTCGGCAATCTCCGATGCGTCGAACGACGGCTTATAGTAGTCGGGAAAGGAGAGCTTCTTCGTATAGGCTTTGCGGGCGGCCGCAAATTTCTCCGGAGCTAGGCCGGTATGAGCCAAAATCCGGTCGATGGTCGCTCCCGAGTCCGAGCAGAGGTCTTCGTAGCGCACCAGGCAGACGGCACGCGCCAGGCCGGGGTCGGCCTGCATCTGCTGCGCCACGAAACCGTACACGTAGGCCCAGTAGCGCGCTCGCGAAACCGCCCACTTGCCCTCGTCGAATAGGCGGCGAATCTCGTTCAGTTCGTCCGGCCGGCCCACGTTGGCCATCATCATGTTTGGCCCGAACTCGTGGTGGCCGGTCAGCTCGATAATCTCGATCTGTCGCGGATCGGACTCCTCGATCTCCTTCCAGATGCGATCTTGCTTGATGATCGAGGCGACGTGGTCGAACGGGTTGCGGATATAGAGCAGGAAGCGCGCGTCGGGGAAGATCTTGCGCAGATACTGCATCCGCACGACGCACATGATCGCTTTGCTTACGTAGCGGTTACGATCTCGGACGATGGCCAGCTTGCGCAAGTGCTCGCTATAGAAGCGCTCAAAATTGCGGTTCGAGGTGGACGAGTCCAGGACGCTATAGTTCTTCTCGTCGTGGATGAACGGGAAGAAGTGTTCCCAGAGAATCTCTTCGCCCATCTCGGCGCTGTCGCGCGTTACCTGGATGCGGTCGCGGTGAATGCGCGCGACCGGCTCTTTCATTGCGTTTACCGGAATCATCGGGAAAACTTTGTTCCAGACCCACGGCATATAGGGCATCAGGAAGTCGGCATATTTGTGCGTTGCAACGTCGGGATGCTCGCTGAGCATCTGCAGCGTGATCGTCGTCCCGGCGCGCGGCAAGCCGCAAATGTATACGGGACGGTCGACCGCCTGCGTCGCGAGGCTCTTGGCGAGCATGCGCGACTCGATGTTCCCGAGACCGACGAAGAGCGGCGCCGCGGCGTGCACCCCCCGAACGCTCCAATAGAAGGGAGCGGGCACGGAGAACTGCTGCGGCTTCTTAGAATCTGCTGCTGACATCCTTAAATTCGCTTACCTTTCGGAGGGGTAGTGCCGGGCGCTACAGCTTCTCGAAGAGCGCTCCGATTACCGTCAGGCCGGGCCCGAACGCCATGCTGAGTACCTTCGCGCCGGGCGGAATCTCCTGCGATTCCAGGACCTGCTGCCAAATGTGCGGGGCCGTGGCCGAGGCCATATTTCCGTGTTCGTAGAGGACCTTACGGCTCAACGCCAGCTGCGACTCCTCGATGCCGAGCCGGGTGCGGATCTGATTGAGGATCGCCGGGCCGCCCGGATGGATCGCGAAGAACATTTGCTCTTTCTCGTGCTCGAAGTCGAGACCCACTTGCTCGCAGATCGCCTTTACGAAGTCGCCGATCGAGTCGCGAATCATAAACGGGACGCGCTTGGAGAGCGACATGTCGAACTGCAGCGGCCCCGGACGCAGCGTCATCTCGGGAAGCGAGTCGGGAAGAATGTGCTCGTCGATGGCGAGAATTTTGAGACCCGGGCGCGGATTCTGCACGAACTCCGATTCCGGATACGCTGAGTATCGGATAAAGCCGTCGGCAAACAGCGTCGAGGTAACGAAGTTATCGGGCTCGTCGCCGAGCAGATCGAAGTGCAGCGACAAGAACTCGGTGTGTACCAGGTCGACGCGATGCTTGCGTTTGGGCAGCGAAGAGAACGACGAGCCAACCAGGCCGAGTGCGGTGCGAACCGCGGGGAACGCGCCATAGCATCCCATGTGATACGAGTGCGTCACTCCGACGTTGAGCCAGTTGCGACGCGAAAGAAACGTTTGCACCGGCGAGGGCGAGAGATATCCCGAGCAACTGACGTGTACGATGTCATCGGGCGCTGCCAGCTCGCGATCGCGATAGACGCGCTCGAACACGTCGCAGGCGACTTCTTCGAAGAGGCTCATGCGCTGATCGAGGGGCTCGCCGGTCGGCGTCCGCAGATCGCCGTACGCGCGCACCGACTCTGACAAACTCTCCGGATGCGGTGTGACGAAACGCGACGTGAGCACGCTGACTTGCCGGCGCGCGATGTGATCCGACGAGGCGCCGTACCGGGCCATGCGTTCCTGCATCGTGCGCGCGAGGTTCTCGCGCTCTTGCGGATCTACGATGCCGCGGGCCGCGCACTGCGCGATGGTCATGAAGTGGGCCTGGATTCGCTTCAGCTCATCTTGCTCGCGGGGCGAGGTAAGCCCAATTCGCTCGAAATCCGAAAGAACTACCGGGACGGCTTGCGGTCGCAGCTGCGACGCGATGGTGCCGGCCGCGGTGGCGGTGCGAGGAGACCTAGAACGGGCGGGTTTATCTAAGGTACGCATATCTGCCGAGGGAGGGCTCTTTCTCCGCCCGCGCTGCTCTTTCATGCGAGCAGGCTTTCCCGGAATTACTTACTTTAATCACTGGAAGCACCGGTTATGTATCCCAGTTACCAATCTTAGTCATTATTCGTCATCGACCGCGCGATTCGACGGCTTTTGTCGCAAGAAGTACGAACGCGAATATTTCGTACCGATTGGAACGAACTTGCGCGCCGGCCCTTTGAAGTCGAAAAAGTCGTCGGTAAAGTTGGCGGAAGTTGCGTCGGTAGTACCCAGGCTTCTCAAGTTCCAGTTGTCTTCGATGAAGCGCACGATGCTGCCGAGCTCGTACTGGTTGTGCGAGACGTATCCGCTCTTGGCGTAAGGAGCGATCGCGATCATCGGGACGCGAAAGCCGAGGCCTCCGTAAAGCCGGTGCCCGGGCGGCGGGACGTGATCGTACCAGCCGCCCCAGTCGTCCCACACGACGATGATAGCGGTGGACTTCCACGCCGGACTCTCTCCGATGGCGTTGACGACTTGCGCGACCCACGACGGACCGCTGTCGCTATTGCCGCCGGGATGATCGGAGTTTTGAAAGTCCGGCACGACCCACGAGACGGCCGGCAGCGTGTCGCGCGAGATGTCGGTCAAGACTTTCGTTTCGGGAGAGATTTGATTGGTCGACCATTCCGGGCCGTGACGAACGGCCGCGATTGCATCGAACGCGTTCCATAAATTACCGGCGAAGCTTTGGCCCACCGCCGGCGCGTAGTAGCGCCACGACAAGCCTTTTTCGTCGAGCGTGTCGCGCAGCGTTTCGTAGTTCAAGCACGGAAAGGGCCCGGCATTGGGCATATAGCGATCGCTGGTCGTGATCAGCGTCGTAACGACGCCGGCCGGCGCGTCGCAGCCCCACGGCGGCTTCGTCGGAAAATCGATCAAGCTCTGCGTGGCGTTTATGTCGGTGCCGCCCCGAATCAAGTCCTGATGTGCGGTAAAGCTCCCGCTG
>DATAPM010000132.1:0-8965 GCA_036265225.1 Vulcanimicrobiaceae bacterium | reverse complement strand
CACTTTCACACCTACAATCTCGAGCCCGGCCGCAGCGAGAATGACGACCAGGATAATCCAAATATTTCCTATCCCAACTACCATTCCGGTGCGAACGGGAACTACCAGAGGATCTCGGCCGTCGCTCCCGTGCATCCGCTGTTAAACAGTGCAAAAGCTTCTGCCGGCGTGATCGAGTATTTTCCCGCTCATCCGCACGAAGGCGCGGTGGGGGTCCCTGAGGGAATCGCCTTCGCTCGCGTCATTGCGAGGGGTACGAGCACGGTAACGGGGCGGCCCTTCAATCTCGCAGTTGCCGTCGAAGGCGAACCATTCGATGGCGGACTCATGGGTCGCGCCGTAGCGGTTTCGACCTTCCATCATTTGGCCGATCTCAACTGGGACACCGATCGAGGGGCTCCGAGTTTTGTCACCGACAAGCCAGGCAACGAAATTAAACGCGATCCAGCTCGTTTCGAAATATTTAAAGACTACGTTCGCAACATAGCCCGCTGGTTGGACGCGCGCTATTAGAACGGAAAGTCGCTTGGCGCCAAGCCCACGTTCACTTTAAGGTCGTCGACGGACTCGTCGAGCACGATCTGCGATCCGGAGTACAGGATCTGTCGGACCGGCCAATGCGTCTCCTTCGAAAGGTACACGATCTGCTCGCTGATATTGTGATTCGACGAGGGATCGGCAACCTTTAAGTCTACACGCTCGGTCTCGACGCTTCCGACTCGACCGCCGTCGGTCTGCGTCAGTTTACCGGGAATGGTCCGGTAGTCATCGATGATGCCCGGCAATAGACCCTCAGGTATCGTCACGCCGTGCAACGAGATGGTGCGCGGATCGCGCACGCTGAGCTTCACGTGCACGCCATACAGAATACCACCCGGATGGGCGCTTACGATATCGCCACCTATCCAAACGACGCCGGCGCCTTTGGCATCCCCTTCAACGACCAGCGTTTTGAGGTAGTGTGGCTTCATGAACGAATACTGATAAACCCGGTCCTGCGAACGCGTTCCATTGACTTCATGAGAGTGTAAGATACACGTGTAGTCGTTGATACCGGCGAACGTCCGGTCGAAAGCAGCAATTGCCGAGGTTTCACTGGTCGCGCTTGCCGTGCTGCACATCATGACGGCAAACGTGCCGAAAAGAGACAATGGAAGCTTCGAATTCACGGAGTCTCCTTTCCAGAACGCGTTCGTCTCACTTTCGCCGGCTCTGATCCCCTACGACCTTCCGCCGCCGGCGTTGACCTTCTCGACGCGAGTGCCGGTCCCTAGCCGACCCACCGCAGAGCCCCCAAGGCTCATCTCAGCGACCGGCGCTACTATGAAGGGATGGAGCGTAGAGGGGCGCGCATCGCTGTAGTTGACGATGAGGAAGACATTAGATGTTTGCTCGTCACTGAGCTGGAGGCGGCCGGCTTCGAGGTACGCGCTGCTCGGGACGGACCTGGCGGCCTCGAAGCGATCCGCGATTGGGAACCATCGCTAATCTTGCTTGACGTGATGATGCCCAAAATCGACGGCATTAGCATTCTCCCTCGCTTTCGGGCACTGACGCAGGCGCCAATCTTCATCCTCAGCGCGAAAGGCGAAACGGGCGACAAAGTACTCGGCCTCGAACGCGGCGCCGATCAGTACCTGGCCAAGCCGTTTGAGACCCCCGAACTTATCGCTCGAATCCGCTCGGCGCTTCGACGGTCGCAGCTCGACGAACCGCAGATACTCACCGACGGCGACCTTCAGATGGATCGGGAGAGACGTGTGGTTCGACGTGGTGCGCGCCAACTGGCCCTAACGGCGCGCGAATTTGCGCTGCTCGAAGCATTTATGCGTAGACCCCGGCGCGTGTTTAGCAAAGACGAGCTGATAGACCGGGTATGGGGTCGCGAGTCTGAAGTTTCCCCCAACTGCGTCGAGACGTTCATCTCATACCTGAGAGCCAAGCTCAATGGGGAAGAGCAAACCGAACCGCTAATCGTCACGATTCGCGGCGCCGGTTACGCCTTGCGCGCCTAGCGCATGCATCTGTTATCGCTTCGTAGCCGCCTCATCGCCTGGCACATTATGACGGGGGCACTAGTCGTCGTCTGCTTGGCCATTCTCATGGCCGCCCTCACCGGCGGAGTTCTTGCTTACCAGGGACGCGAGGCGATGCTCTCCGCCGCGCGGCAGATTCCAACACTGGCCGCGTCATACCGCTCCGAAGGCGGGAGCGTCGACGGCTTTGATGCGTACCTCGCGCAACGGCTGGCACCGCTCCCAGTGCTGACGCACACCGATACCGAGTTCATGCCGCATCGCCCCGGCCGGCACGGTTGGCCCCATCAAAACGTCGCCATCAGAATGCTGATGGAGCAAATGCACCCCATGGACGTGACGTACGATGGAACCCATACGATGATTTTCGTTGCGCCGTCGTTTTACGAACGATCCATCGAATACTACTTGCTCGCGATGCTGATTGTGGCGATAATCGTTATCTCCGCTTCGTGGCGGATTGCGACGGTCGTTGCTGCGAGCTCCCTCGATCCACTATTGCGAACCACGGCGGCGCTGAACCGCTTCGGTGATGGTGACTTCACGCCGGCAAGCGTCTCGACTAACGATACTAGCGAAGTCGGAGAACTTGCGAAGGCCTACAATCGGGCCGTGCGGCAAATCACGCGCGCCCTCGACGAGCGGGCTCAGGCGAGTGCCGAAATGCGGCAGTTCGTCGCCGATGCCGGCCATCAACTTCGCACGCCGCTGACGGTCGTCATCGGCTACCTCAGTTCGATGGCGGCTCGCAACGCTTCTGAGTCGGACCCGGCGCAAGTAGCCACGATGCTTGGTCAGAGCCGACGGATGAAGACATTGATCGATGACTTGATCGTGCTCGCACGTCTCGAACATGTGGCGCCCCTTCGAGAACGTGCTTTTGACGTCAACGACGTCGTGAGCGAGCTGCCCCAGGCATTTTCGCCGGAAGATCAACGCCGGCTTCACGTGGAGCTCAGCTCCACTCCGGTAATGGTCCACGCTGCCGATTCGGAGTTCCGGGAAGCGCTCGTTGCACTCACGGAAAACGCAGTAAAATATGGTGGCGCCGGTGCGGTGACGATTAGTGTCGGCCGCGCGGGCGACCAATGCGAGGTCGTGGTACGCGATGGTGGCCCCGGTTTCTCAAGTCAGGATTTAGAGTCTGCGTTCGATCGTTTCTACCGAGGAGCTGCCTCGGAAGGGACCGTCGGTACGGGGTTAGGATTGTCCATCGCGGCAAAGGTCATCGCTCGTGCGCGAGGCGTTATCGAGCTCTTTAACTTGCAAGGCGGCGGCGCGGGATGTGCCATCCGAGTGCCGCTCACGTAAAGCGCAATAGCTCCGGCCGAGCGTGCGATCGGCCGGAGCTATTGACGTAGACGGCGTCTAGGGGTGCATCATCCCGGGACCGCCGTGCCAGCCAGGCCCCATCTGCGGATGCGGGGTAAGCGTCATCAGCACGATGGTGCCGGCGTCGAGCTGGCGCTGCTGCCGGCGTTCCGGACCGTTGTGGGACCCGTTGCTCCAGTTCGGGTGCCCGGCCGGCATTTCGCTCTGCATTTCGGTGCGCATCTGTTGGTGGAGCGCAAGGCTTTGCGTCTTGAACGACTGGTGTGCGCTTAGGATTCGCTGGCGCTCGGAGGATGAGAGGGCTCGGTCGATTCGCGTTGCCGCGGCCTGTAGGTCGGGGTTGGGATCAATGGCAAGACTGCCAATCAAAGTCGCTAGTTCCCGTCGGTGAACGGGGGTGAGGGCCGACAATATCTGATAGCGCATCTGCTGGTGGAGCTGCTGCTCCTGCGCGCCGTAACGCTCGAAGGTGGCACGCATCGCCTGCTTCTGCTGATCGGTCAGCGCGGGCGGGGCGTTGGTATTTTGTGCAAGTGCTGTCGCCGGTAGCATGCTCACCGCAAGGACCAGCGAGAAGAAGCTTTTATTCATGCCGCGATTGTAAGTGAGGCTTTCTTGGGCCGTCCTGAGAGCGCTGAAATGCGTCAGCGCTCTCAGCTTTATCGGCTCACAGTCCCGCTGGGATGCATTTGCCGCCCTTTACGCGGCACGTGGCCATCACTGCCGGGCCGGTGCCCGCCGGAAACGGAGATCCTTTAAGGGACTTCAGCGCGCCGGTGCTTTGCACCGCATAGGCTGAAATCGAGTTGGCGCCATTATTGACGACGTAGAGGAACTTGCCGGTTGAATCGAACGCCCCGTAGCAGGCTCCATAACCGGCACCAAACGGCGATCCCTTGATTTCGGTCAATGTACCGCTCTTTATCTGATAAGCCGAAACGTTGCCGGAGCCGTTGTTCGGTACGTAGACAAACTTGCCGGAGGGATCGGCGACGACACTGCACGGCCCGGCGGCGGCGCCAAACGGTGAGCCTTTTACTTGCTTCAGCGCGCCGTTAGACGAATCGATCGTATAGGCGGAAACGTTATTCGATCCATAATTAGACACGTAGGCGTACTTACCTGACGGGTCGACGGCCACGCCGAATGCCTGGGTCCCTGCGCCAAATGGCGATCCCGGTACCGGCGTCAGCGCGCCGTTGCTTGAGATCTTGTAGCCGGAGACGTTCGCCGACTTCGCGTTTGGCACGTACACAAACTTACCCGTCGGGTCCGCCGCGATGTACTGCGCGCCGGAGCCCGCCGCAAACGGGGAGCCTTTCACCGGCGTTAACGCGCCGTTGCTCTTGATCGAAAACGCCGAAACGCTGCTGGAGGCGCTAACGCCGTAGTTGGCCACATAGACGAACTTACTGCTCGGATCGGTCGCGACGCCCGCGGGCTGCGTGCCCGCGTCGAAGGGAGAGCCCTTGACCTGCATCAGCACGCCGCTGCTCGCGTTGATGGAATAAGCGGAAACATCGCCCGACGCAGCGTTTGAGGCTTGAGCGAATGAACCGGTTGGATCTACGGCTATGCCGGAGGGCGCGCTTCCCGCGTTAAACGGCGATCCCGCAATCTCCGAGAGCGCACCGTTGCTCGCGATCCTATAACCGGAGATATTGGTGGAGCCCTCGTTGGCGACGTAGGCAAATTCTGTGGCGCCGGCAGCGGCTCGCGCGCCACCCTTGGCGGTCATCAGGCTCGCGCCGGCACTCGGCAGCGTTGGATTTGATCCCTGTACGCTACTCGAGCAGGCGGAGAGCAAAGGGACCGCGGTAAGCGCGGCGGCGGTAAGTAGTGCTATGTGGTATCTCATCGATCCCGGATCCTTTCGGAAAAATTACAATAAGGGAGAACGTACAAGTACGGCTTCCCTACGCAAAGGTGCCCTTTCTCGAAAGCTTTGTCAATATAGGACCTAGCTACCAGATGGGACCTAGCTACCACCTCCCTTTGCCGGAATTCGAATCCCGCGCCGGGCTACCCGTATCTTTTCGGGTGGCCACAATCGTCTTCAGAGCAGTAGCTAGTTTGAAAGGGATAACAAAATGACCGACCGCCCATCCAACGCACCTCCCATCGTGTCACCGCAGGCGTGGGAATCCGCCCGCCTCCAGCTGCTGGCAAAAGAAAAAGCGTCGACCCGCGCTCGCGACGTTCTCGCCGCGGAGCGGCGCCGCATGCCGTGGATGAAGGTAGAGAAAAACTACACGTTCGACTCACCTAAGGGGAAGGTGAGCCTCCTCGACTTGTTCGAAGGGCGCCGCCAGTTAGTGATCTATCGCGCGTTCTTCGAGCCCGGCGTGTACGGCTGGCCGGAGCATGCCTGTCGCGGTTGCTCGATGATGGCCGATCAGGTCGCGCACGTCTCACATCTTCACGCGCGAGACACGACCTTCGCGAACGTCTCGCGCGCTCCGCAGCCCCACATCGAGCGCCTGAAGGAGCGGATGGGATGGACGATGCCGTGGTATACGATCACCGACGGTTTCGACGCCGACTTTGGCGTTGACGAATGGCACGGCACCAACGTCTTCTTCCGCGACGGCGACAGCGTGTACCGTACGTATTTCGTCAACAACCGCGGCGACGAGGGGCTGGGAAGCACGTGGAGCTACCTCGACATGACGCCGCTCGGGCGTCAAGAAAATTGGGAAGATTCACCCGAGGGCTATCCGCAGTCGGAGCCTTACAAATGGTGGAACTGGCATGACTCGTACGGGGTCGCGCAAGGCGGCAGGTGGAGCGAGGTCGTCGATGCCGCGCAGAAGATACTGACATGATCGTTCTCGCGCACATTATGGCGATGCCGGTTGAAGAGCAGCTGGTCCCGGTTGCGACTGGGATCGGCGCCGGGACGGTGATATGGCTCGCGGCCCTATTGAGGAGCGCGCTACGATGAGCTCGCTGAAAGGTACGTCTGCCGTCGTGCTCGGAGCGAGCTCGGGTGTCGGCCTGGCAACGGTGAAACGGTTGGTTTCCGAAGGAGCCTCGGTCGTCGCCGTTGCGCGCGGACGCGATGGACTCGACGTAGTTGCTGCCCAGTGCGGTGGCGCGGTGCGAACGGTCCAGGCCGATGCGACGGACGCGTCGACGTCGGAGCGGTTGCTACACGAGTACAAGCCGCAACTCGTCGTGCTCGCTGCCGGCATTAGGCCGCAGATGGGAACGCTCGACGAGTTCAGTTGGGAGGCATTCTCCATGGCGTGGAACGCCGATACGCAAGCTGCATTTCACCTGCTGAAGGCTGCGCTGACCGTCCCGCTCGCGGCGGGCAGTACGGTCGCGATTGTTTCGAGCGGGGCTGCCGTCGCCGGCTCCCCGCTTTCTGGCGGCTACGCCGGCGCGAAGCGCATGCAATGGTTTATGGCCGAATATGCTCAAGAAGTGTCGGACGCAAAGAAGGTAGGCATCCGCTTTGTCGCGGTGGTGCCGCAGCAGCTGATCGAAGGGACGGAGATCGGAGCGACGGCAGCCGCCACCTATGGGGCGGCGCAGGGTCTATCGGCGGCGGAGTTTTTCAAGCATCGCTGGAAGGTGCCGCTCGACGCCGAGAAAGTCGGCGCGGCAATCGTCGACGCCTTGCGTGGAGATCTCGTCGACGGCGTCGTCGCAATCGGGGTAACCGGTGAAGGCGTCGAGCCGCTGGGGTGAAGATGGAAGATCGGACGCGCGAGCTATTGCCGGCGATGGTGGAAGCACGCGACCAATTTATGGAGCTGGTCGAGAAAATTCGCCCCGAGCTCCATCGGTACTGTGCACGCATGACGGGGTCGGTCTTCGACGGCGAAGACGTCGTTCAAGAGACTTTAGCAAAAGCGTACTACGCGCTTGGCCAGATGGTGCAGCCGCCCAAGCTCAGGCCCTGGCTCTTCCGGATCGCACACAACACGGCTATGGATTTTATCAAACGCTACGAACGTCAATACGTTGAACCGGTTGCCGACGTCCCGGACCGCGCGGAGCCCGAGGAATCCGGCGCCGATCCCGCACTCGTGGAAGCGGCGCTAACGGTTTTCGCAGAGTTGCCGCCGGCACAACGCAGCGCCGCGATCCTCAAGGACGTGCTCGGGCAATCACTCGAGGAAACGGCGCTTACGATGGGGACGACCGTCGGTGCGGTCAAGGCTGCGTTATCGAGAGCACGCGCCAACGTCGCTCGCGCCCCACGCGCCCGCTCTGCGGAGCCGGAGCGACCAGTCGCCGGCGAAACGCTGACGACGCTACGGCGGTACGCCGATCTCTTTAACGCTCACGACTGGGATGCGCTGCGGGCGCTGCTCGCAGCGGAATCGCGCCTCGAGGTCGTTTCCCGCGTGCAACATCCACGTGCGGTAGATGCGGGTTACTACGATCGGTACGCCGCGTACACAAAAACCGAGGACCTCCGCGCCGAAGCGGGCCTTGTCGGCGGCGTTCCGGTGATCGCGATCTTCAGTCCGCCGGCAAGCCGAGAGCCAGCGTATTTCGTTTTGCTCGAAGTTAGCGCGGGCCGCATCTTGCTCATTCGCGATTTCCGCTACATCCCGTACATCGCGAGCGACGCGCACTACTCGGCGCTCGACGCCTGACTTTTGCGGTCGCCGTGGCGGAAGCAGTACCAGCCTGCAAAGCCCTTGGCTGCTCCGGTTTCGGCCTCCCAAGGGAAATGAGGATCACAGCGCTCGAACGTCAACGCTAGCGGTTCATCACTTACGAACCGTATTGGGAGGCATCAAATGGACGAAGTACGAGTCGAGCAGTCGAGCTATCGAATGCCACCGCAAGAAGGTTTTACCGTCGCCCACTTTCTCTCTGTTTCCGACATCAACCGATCTGTTGAATTCTACGAAAAGGTTTTCGGGGGAGAAGTTGTGAGCCGAGGCGACGAGAAGGGCGCGCCTCCGTACATCAAAATCGCAAACACTTGGCTTATCGTCAACGTTGGGGGCGGTCCAACACCGGATAAACCTACGGTAATGCTGCGACCTCCTCCCGACCCCGATGAGATCAGCAGCTTCATGAATATCCGCGTAGCAGATATTCAAGCGTGCTACGAGCTCTGGCGGAGTCGGGGCGCGACTTTTTTTAACCGAGCCCATAGACAAGTACGGCGAGGTGCGATGCTACATCCGCGATCCTGATGGTTACATCATCGAAGTCGGGCAAAGCAAGACCGGGTTCAAGTATGGCTAAAGATCTAAGTGCCGCGAACGTTTGTCGTGATGTGAGTGCTCTTTCGTTAGGAGCCGTGCACGAAGCGCGTCCCACGGGACCATGTCGCCGCGACGGGGATGCTTACAATCGTCGAGGCATCCACCGCTACGGGATCGGCGCCAAGCTCGACCAGGTCGGCGTCCTTTCCCAACTCGATGCTGCCGATACGGTCTTCCAACTGACAGGCAATCGCGGCGTTGGTCGTCATGGCCCGTAGCGCCTGCTCGACGGTAACGCGCAGCTGTGGACCGAGGGGAGCGCTCGCACCAATGGGCATGCGCGTAACGGCGGTTTGAATGTAACGCAGCGGCTGGATGTCGGTTGTGGCGTAGTCGGAGTTCATGCTCCATACCAAGTTG
>DATAPM010000131.1:0-3476 GCA_036265225.1 Vulcanimicrobiaceae bacterium | reverse complement strand
AGTTCACCGACTGGGGCTTCGACGTTACTTCAACGAGCAAGGGCAAAGAGCCGGAGCTTCCAGACGAAAAGCCTTCGGTTGCAAGCGGCGTAGACGCCTAATTTCGCGGCGTTCCGGGCGTCCGAGTTGCAAACTCGCGTTCGTAATAGATCGGTTTGCAAAGGCCCGCTTTGGTGAGCTCGGAGGAGTAAGCCGCAAGACCGACTGCGAGGTCCTGTAACGCCACAATTGCAAAAGTGCCGCCGGCGCGCGAGGCCGGTTCTTCGATCCGAACCCCGGCCTCGCTCGTCGAGGCGAACATCCATGAAAACGTTGAGCGTCGTACTTACCGCGCCCTCACCGATTCCCAAAGCGCGCAGGGCGAAAACAAGGTTCGGGTGGGAGCTCGGATGCTCGAGCTCGCCGCGGCGCGCAAACATGGCCCTGCTGCGGGGTGCCAGCAGCTCGTCGCGAGTGCCCACCGTACCTTCGACCACGCGAGCCAGGTCATCGCTCCCGTTGGAGTAGAGTACATTCCCGATCCACCTCAACCAACGCTAAACCGTCACGATCCTCCTCTCTGAGGTGCAAACTTTAGCCAGTCTGGGTAGATTGCCATCTATGCACGCAAGCGTTAATCCGACCAATTACGACCAAATCCCGACCCGGCCACCAGAACAAAAGGACCTTGTGTTTGCCGTCATTGAAACGCCGGCGGGCATTCGCCACAAGTACGCGTTCGAGCCGAAGTACGGAATCATGCGATTGACGATGACGCTCGCGGAAGGTTTAATGTGGCCTTACGACTATGGTTTTATTCCGCAGACGTTTGGCGAAGATGGCGATCCAGTCGACGTTCTAGTGCTTAACGACGCGTCGACGTTTCCCGGCTGCCTGATAGAGGTGCGCATCATAGGCGGCGTTCTTTTAGAAAAGAACGGCGTCAGTAACAACAGACTAATTTCTTGCCCACGCCGGCGAAAAGGTGTCTCTCTTAAGACCGACGCCTTCGACGATATTGGTGACGTTCCCAAGGATATGCTCGAGGGCATTGAACGTTTTCTGGTCGAGTATTCTCACGAGGAGGGAAATAAGGTTACCTTAAAAGGCCGCTGCTCGCGCAAGGAAGCAGAAAAACTGATCCACCGGTCCCACAAGCAGTTCGAGAAAAAGCGACGCTAAGAAGCCCCCCTTTTGCCGCGTGCCGCCCGCTCTTCGGCGCGGGAAGGCCCGCCCGAGATCAGGCCATGCACGCCCACTGCGGCCAGTGCGCCCAGGAATGGGTCGCCGATATAGATCCAAATATTTTGAAACTGACCGCTCAATAACTGCGGTGCGAGCGTGCGCGCCGGATTCATCGAGGCGCCGCTAATGGGGCCTGCCGCGAACCCGCACGCGGCCACCGTAAAGCCAACCGCTAAGGCGGCTTGTTTTCCGATTGCCGCCTGCTCCTGAGCGGTCATCAAAATAACCAAGACCAACACGAATGTCAGCACGAACTCGCATGCGGCCGCCAACGTGCCCGATATTCCAGGACCTGGATGGCTGGCGCCGAGCGCCAAAATCGCGGGGCCGTCTACTAAGGCCCACAATAGCGCTGCGAGCAGCGCACCAGCGAACTGCGATATGACATACACGATTGTCATACGTAATGGAAAGACGCGGCGAAGCCAGAACCCGAACGTGACCGCGGGATCGGCATGAGCGCCGGAAATCTCTGAAAAGGCGTAGATTACCGCCGCAGCGGCGAACCCTCTGGCTAGCCATCGTGACGAGTAGTCGATGTGATGCTCGGTAAAGTAAAAGACGTCGACGCCGATGGCCGCCGCGGTAATCATGAATGTGCCGATTGCTTCCGCGGCGGCCTTTTGAAGGGTTGTCGAAGCGACGGGCCTTGGGCTCAACGCCGGCTTGGTCGGCGAACGGCCTTCTTCTTCCCCGCGGGTCGTTTTTTGGCCGTAGATTTTTTCCGAGCCGCTCCCCTCGATGCTCGAGACATCAAGCGGTTTTTTGCCGTCTCCATTTCGGCTCCCAGCTCTTCGAGTTCGTCGGCATCGAGCATCTCTCGCGCTAGCGAGAAAATCGTTGACTCCTCTTCCTTGACGTGATGCTCCACATTCTCGGCCAATACTTGCAGCTCGGCTTTGAACTGTTCGTCGGGCTGCCGCCCAGACTTCAGAAGGGCAATCAATTCCTTAATCAGCGCGTGTTCCGTGTACGCTTCGAAAACGTCGACGACGTCATCGGACTCTTCGGAGCGTTCATGCAAGCGAGGGTAGAAATACTTTTCCTCGATCGCTGCGTGCACGGTGAGAGCTCGTTCGATCTCGCCCGCGAGCTCGGGGAGTTGCTGGTCCCCCGGTTCGCACTTCTTTGCTTGGGCGAGAAGCCCGCCAACGGTTTTATGATCGTTTTTGAGTAAGGTCAATACGTCCAATTTCGGCACCCTCTCTTCTAGCAAACTAGGCAAGGCCAAGCATTCCCATCGCGTTCAAGGGTGAAACGGCGGGGAGCCCTTGTTTACGCCTTGCGGCGTCGGGTATAATTTTTCTCTCCGTTGCTTCTGAGGTGCCGCGATGGCTCGTCCAATTCCCCTTGCGTCAGTGCACTGGCCGGCTTTACTCCTGGCGTCGGGTGTGGTCTGCGGCTGCGGCGGCTCATCGGCCCCGCCCTTTCCCGCTGCCTCAGCGATTCGCGCTGCGGTCGCTCCGCTCAACCTCGCGCCCGGCGTCAAGCATGTCTTCATTTCCGATTCTGTCGGCAATGTGGTTACGATCTATAACAAAGACGGATCGAGTCGTCAGCTTATGGGCTTCGAGGAATCGCAGCTGCTCGCAACGGACCGCGCCGGCAATCTGTACGTTGCGAACACCGAGGCTCACAACATCGAAGTCTTCGCGCCGCCCTACCGCGATAAGCCGACGCTTACCATAAGCGTCGCGGAAGAGTATCCCTCCGCTGTGGCCGTCGCGCCGGACGGGACCGTCGCCGTGATCGGCTGTCACGCAAGCGGTCCGCAATGCTCGGGAGCGGGCGTCGTGTCCTTTTTTGCCGGCGCTAGCGCGCCATCGCCCTGCGCTACGGTGCGGGGCACTTCGGCTCTCTCGGCATTACTATCCGCAGCCTTAGACGCTCGCGGGACGCTTTACGTCGCGGGTCTCAACGTGTCGTATGAAACGTCGCGGCTCGGCCAGATCAGCGGCGGATGCGGCGCCAAGCGACTAATGATTCTGCGGCCAAACACAAAGATATTCTTTGCCGCCGGCGTTGCGGTTGATCCCAAGGGCAATATCGCGACGGTTGACAGCGGCGGCCCTGACCACCCGACTTCCATTGACGTTTTTGCGGCTCCCAAGCCGGGTTCGCTAAAGCTCATGCTCCTCTCGCAAAACCCGCTGGGCGACTCCAGCGTCGTCGCAAGCTTCGCATTGACCAAAGATGGCTCGAAACTCTACACCGCTGAACCGCGAGTCTCTCTCGAGTATGCCTATCCGCAG
>DATAPM010000130.1:0-13329 GCA_036265225.1 Vulcanimicrobiaceae bacterium | reverse complement strand
TAGCACGATGCGTCGCTGAGGCGGTCGAACGCACCGGAAAGACAGCGTTTCACAATTTGTGCCGCCGCATCCCAGTGACGCCGGTCGAGCGGTTCGATATGACTACAGGCCAGCGATACGGCTAATCCCGGCACTCCTAACAACGCGGCCTCGACCGCGCCGGCGACCGTTCCGGAGTAATTAACGTCGTCGCCGAGATTGGGCCCGTGATTGATTCCGCTGATCACCAGGTCCGGCGGCTCCCAAAGTTCGGTCGAACCGAGAAAGACGCAGTCGGCCGGGGTTCCCGAGCAGGCGTACGAACGCACCGCGGCGTCTTCGCGAAGCTCGATAGTGATCGCTTCGCGCGCGGTGATGGCGTGCGAGACGCCGCTGCGATCTCCCGACGGCGCTACGACGACGACCTCGTGCTCGCCCGCAAGCTGCGCGACGAGCGTCTGAATGCCGGGCGACTCTATGCCGTCGTCGTTGGTGACGAGGATGCGCAACGTGGAGCGCTACGCCGCGCCGGGAACGAACTGCAGCGCCAAACCGTCGATGCAGTAGCGCAAATGCGTCGGCGCCGGCCCGTCATCGAAGATATGACCGAGATGGCCGCCGCAGCGGCGGCAGTGGACCTCGGTTCGCGGCGCGATCAAAACGTAATCGGTGTTCGTTCGCGTCGTGTTGGGAAGCACGGTGTAAAACGACGGCCATCCGTCGCCGCTATCGTACTTGAACTTCGAGGAGAAGAGCGTTAACGCGCAACCGGCACAGCGGTACGTTCCCGAACGATTCTCTTGGATAAGCGCGCTCGAAAAGGCGGGCTCGGTTCCCGCGCGGCGGAGAATCTCGAAGCGTTGCGGTCCGAGCAGGGCCATCCATTGAGCGTCGGTATGCGCGACTTCATAACCGCCGGCCGCCAGTGCGCCCTTCTTACCCAGCATCGCGAACGCGCCGAGGCCCAGCAGTGCCGCACCGAATTCCGTGCGCTTCATCGCGGGCTCGGAATAACGTGGCACGCGGCGCCGCCGTTCTTTTCGAAGTAGCGCTGATGGTACTCTTCGGCGGCCCAGAACTTCGGCGCCGCGACGATCTGGGTGACGATCGGCCGCGGCTGGCGGCTCTGCTCGCGATCGCGCGAAGCGATGGCAGCGCGCTCTTGCTCGGGCGAGTGCGTGAAAATGGCCGAACGATACTGGTCCCCGACATCGGGCCCTTGGCGGTTGAGCTGCGTCGGATCGTGGATCTGCCAGAAGACGTTCAAGAGGTCGTCGTAGCTAACGCGCTGCGGATCGAAGGTGACTTCCACTGCCTCGGCGTGGCCGGTGGAGTGGCTGCAGACCTGACGGTAACTGGGATTCTCGAGGTGGCCGCCGGTGTAGCCCGAGACGGCGTCTATAACGCCGGGCACCTGCCGAAACGCGGCCTCGACCCCCCAAAAGCAGCCCGCCGCAAAGGTCGCCGTTTGATTTTCCATACGCTCTTAGAACGCTGCAGAAAGGCGGGCGGATTCATCCACGTCGTTCCTCAGTACGTCGTCCAGACTTTCGCGCCGGGCAAGCAACCGCGACGCCCCGCCCGAGAGACCGACGACCGCGGGACGCGGGAAGCGATTGTAGTTTCCGGCCATGCTATAGGTGTATGCGCCGGTCGCGCACATCGCCAAGATATCGCCGCTGCGCAGGTCGCGCGGCAACTGCGCGGTACCGAGTTCGTCGTTCTCGCAGGAGCGACCGCAGATCGTCATTTCCATCTGATCGTTGCCGGCGCGCGTCGCCGAAACGACGGCGTGCCGCGCGCCGTAGAGCGCGGGCCGCGGATTCTCGGCCATTCCGCCGTCGACGACGGCAAAGGTGCGCTCCGATTGCCGTTTGACGGCGAGGACGCGGTAGAGCGTGGTTCCGGCCGCAGCAACGAGACCCCGCCCCGGTTCGATTCCGATTCGCGGCACGATCAGTCCTCGCGCGGCGGCTTCGCTGCGTATTCGTTGCGCGACGACGGCGGCGGTAGATCCGAGGTCGAGCGTCGCCGGCGCTTCGGAATGCGTTCGAACGCCGAATCCGCCGCCGACGACGAGCCGCTCGGCGAGAAATCCGCGTTGTGCGAATCGTTGCGCGGCGTCGAGCAGCGCCGCGCCGTTGGCCGCAAACGGTTCGACCGAAAAGATCTGCGAGCCGACGTGCGCGTGCAGTCCGGCGAAGCGAAGATTCGGATGGGAGCGCAAGATGGCGGCAGCCACGTCCTCGTCGCGCGCGTGGATTCCAAATTTACTTTCGTTGCCGCCGGTGCGGATGAAGGCGTGGCCGCCGGCTTCGATTCCAACGTTGAGACGGAGGATCACGTCGACTCGGGACCCGTCGTTGCAGATTGCGGCGAGCCGGCCGAGCTCTTCTACACCGTCCGCGACGACGTAGCGCAAGCGTCCCGAACGGGCCGCTTGCAGTTCGTCCTCACACTTGCCGGCGCCGTGCAGGGTTATTCGTTCTGCCGGAAAGCCGGCGCGCTCGGCGGTGACGAGCTCGCCCAAGGAACAGACGTCCAAACCGATGGCATGTCGCGCGAGCCGGCGAAGAAACTCTACGGTCGCAAAGGCTTTGGCGGCATAGCTGATCTCGACGCTATGGTGTTGTGCTCTTCGGAACGCGGCGTCGATTGCGTCGTCGACCGCGTCGAGGTCGATGACCAGCAGCGGCGTACCGTATTGGGAAGCGAGGCTCTCCGCGGGAATCCCGTCCAGCAGCAGCGCCCCATTGGGCTCTCGTCTCAGAACTGCCTCATGAAACGGTCGACGGCGCCCTGTTCGATGCCGGCCGCGATCAGCCGCACGGCCATCTCTTCACGATTGCGCGGCGGCGTAACGTACATGAACTCGGCACGCTCGCCGGAAACGGCGCTCACGCTGCACCACGACGCCGCGGCGGGTACGAGGACGCTTTGATACGGCGCGAGCCTTACGCTCGCCCCGTCCGTCGCGACGTCCAGCGGAGCGGCGAGCGACATCAGAATGAGCGGCCGGGTTTCGGTCGCAACCGATGCGGGTTCCGCACCGGCGACGATGCGCTCGACGATAAAATGAGCGTCGGCGATGAGGGCCGTACGCTCCAAGCCTCCGAAACGATAGGTGATCTGCTCCAAGGTCCCCGTCGTCCCGGCCGAATAGTCGAGGACGTCGGCGGCTTTTTTTACGTGCAGTTCGCGCGGTTTGCCGTCGAGTCCGACCCGATTATAGTCGAACATTCGATAGGTTAAATCCGAAGCTTGCTGCGTCTCAAAGACCGTTACGCCTGGACCGATAGCGTGCACCACGCCGTGAGGAATATAAACGGTGTCGCCTTTTTTGAGCGAAATCTTGCGAAGAATCTCGCCGAGCGTGCCGTCGGCGACGCGCTGTTCGTACTCGGCGCGCGAGGTGTTGCGGGCCCATCCATAGACGATCTCGGCGTTTGGTGCGGCATCGAGCACGTACCAGCACTCCGTCTTGCCGAAGGGTTGATGCTCGACGCGCTGCGCGTAGGCATCGTCGGGATGTACCTGTACGGAGAGCCAGTCGTGCGCCGTGATGATCTTGGTTAGCACCGGAAAGATCTGCGACGGATCGATATTGCCCAGCAACTGCGAACCGAGACCGGCGCGAAGCTCTGCGATCGTCGAGCCGGTCAGCGTGCCGTTGAGGACGCGGTCGGCATCCCAGCATTCCCACGACTCGCCGAGGCGCGCGCCGGGGTCGCCGTGCTTTCCGTAGATTTGCACGAGTTCGTTGCCGCCCCACACTTGCGTCGTCAGCTTCGGATCCAGCAGGTAGGGATAGAGTCGCTCCGCTTGCATCGCTCGCCAACGATACGATGCGCGCGCGGGAAAATCCGTCCAAACGGGAAGAAGAGAGGCGCGTGCACGACATTTACGTCGGAATCGGCTCGAATCTAGGGGATCGTCAGGCCAATATCCTGGCGGCGCTTCAACGCTTACGCCGCCAAACCGAGATCCTCTCGGTTTCGTCGTTCTACGAGTCCGACGCGGCCGACGGGGCCGAAGGACCGGCATATCTCAACGTCGCCGCGGCTCTGCGTTCCGAACTCGATGCCGATGCATTTCAACTCTTCGCTCGAGCCGTCGAGCTAGCGGTAGGACGCGCCCGCGGCACGCCGCGGCTCGCGCCGCGCCCCATCGACGTCGACCTGCTGGTGTTCGATGGGCGGATCGTCCAGCCGCAACTCGAGGCGCGGTCGTACAACGCCGCGCCGTTATTCGAAATCGCGCCGCATCTCGTTTCACCGCCCGTTGATGGAAGCGTGCGCAAACGCGAGCGCTCCTTGCGCTTCGATGCCGACCGTCAAGCCGAGGAACCAGAGATCCGGCTCTCGCTCAATCGTGCCGGCGTTGCCGGCGTGCGACGGATTCTGCATCTTGACATCGACGGCCGCCAGCACGTCTACGACGCCGAAATCTCGATGGTCGCCGACCTCGCTCACGACAAGGCCGGCGTCCACATGTCGCGCTTCGCCGAAATCTTGGAAGAGGCCACCCTCGACGTGCTTTCGGCCGATAACGCGCCGGCACGCATCGAACGCCTGGCCGAGGCGATCGCGCGCGAGATCGTACGCAGCCAGCGGGCGGTGCGCGCCGACGTGCGCCTGCGCGCCCAGTTCGGACTCGAGCGATGGACCCCGGTGAGCGGCAAGCGGGGCGAAGAAACGTACGCGCTGCTCGGAATCGCGCACGCCGACGAAACCGGTACGCGTCGCGTCGTCGGGGTCGAAGCAGAGGGTATGACCGCGTGTCCGTGCGCGCAGGCGATGGTGCGCGAGCATTCTATGCAGGAGCTGCGCGAGGCCGGATTCAGCGAGAGCGATGCCAAACGCGCCCTCGACGCGCTTCCGGTCGCCACGCACAATCAGCGCGGCAGAGGCACGATTCTGCTCGGCGCCCACGCGTCGGAGGCAATTCGTGCCGAAGATCTGGTCGAGATCGTGGAAAACTCGATGTCGAGTGAGACGTACGATCTACTCAAGCGGCCCGACGAGTTCTTCGTCGTCAACAAGGCACATAACAACCCGCGCTTCGTCGAAGACGTCGTGCGTGGAATTCTCGCTAGGGCCTTAGACGTCTACGCCGATCTCGGGGACGAAACGTTCGTTTTCGGCAGCCAAGTCAACGAAGAATCCATTCATAAGCACGACGCTTTCGCCGAAGGTTACGGCCTCTTCGGCGAACTGCGCGAAGAGCTGCGCAGCGGTGCCTACGTTACGCCGAAGACGGATCTTGCGGCGTGGCTGCGGACTCGTCCGTCGCAGGTCCTTTCCTGACCGGGTTGCCGTTGCGGAAGGCTTCGAGCGCCGCAATGCGCGCGCGCAGCGACGGATGCGACGAGAAGAATATCTCGTACCACAACGGCGGATCCTCGTCGGCGAGATTTTGATCGCGTAGGCGCCGGAAGGCCGCGGCTCCGGCGGGGGCGTCACCGGTTGCGGCCAGGGCGAAACGGTCGGCCGCCCATTCGCGACCGCGTGAGAAGGCAAGGAGCAGCGGGCGCAGTCCCTGCATCGCAAAGACCATAAGAGCGTAGAAGCGCGCCAGCAGAACGGCGCGTTCGCGGAGTTCTTCGCGCTGCTTTCGCGGCGTTGCGACGTTGGCCGCCAAGAAGAGAAACGTTGCCAGCACTTCGCCGACCGCGATGATTCGCCAGGTGTCGCGGTTGACGTAGTGCGCGAGCTCGTGCGCCACCACAAACTCGGTTTCGTTCTCCGGGAAGGATGCGATCAGCGTATCGCCGAGCACGATGCGATGCGTGCGGCCGATTCCGGTGACGAACGCGTTGGCCTTTCGCGTCTGCCGGCTCATGTCCATTCGCAGAATGGCCGCGTCGCCGACGCCAAAGCGCGAGGCCAGGCGGCGCAAGCGCGCTTCCAGCGTGCCGTCCACTGGTTCGAACGTATTGAAGAGCGGCAGGATATAAATCGGGACGATGACGTTGGCGAGCACCAGCAGCGGCAACGTCCCGACTGCCGCAAGCAGCGGCCAGAAGCGCGGCGCGCGCCGGACGGCGCCCCCAGAGAGCGTCGCGATCAATGCGGTAACCGCCGTTCCAAGGATCGAGCTCTTGAGGTACTCGCCCAGCCACGCATCCTTGCTTTGGTCGCTGAGGCCGAAGCGGCGTTCCAGGGCGTATCCTTCGACAAATGAGGCGGGAAGCTCGACGAGTGCCGAAGCGACTGAGAACGCACCAAAGTAGGCCGCCGGTCGTGCCCAGACCGGCAGCCGAAACGTGACCCGATCGACGGCGTCTCCTACCGGCCCGTACGCAAACGCGAGCAGACCGGCCGTGCCGCGAATCGTTCCGGCAATCTCGAGCGCCCGACGAGCTCGGGCGTATGCCGCCGCGTCCTTGTCCTCGTCGATGGGATCGGGCCCTCGCCCGAACGCCTCGACGGCGCGCGCTGCAGCATAGCCCGCGACCAGGCCCGTGGCAATACCGAGAATCGCTCGTGTAAGCTTCACTCGAGGCCTCTTCGCCCCGGGTTAACGGCCGAACTCCTCGCGCAACGCTTCCTTTGCCCGCTCGAGAACGTGCCGACGCTTCGCGGGTAGATTCTTCCCAGCGCGGTTGATATAGAACGTTAGCATCGACATCGCGGAGCGGTACGGCGAACTCTTTCGGCGCCGGCTTTCCTCGGCCGATCGCTTCAACGATCGCGCAATGGCTTTAGGGTCGTCCAGTGTAAAGACGTCGGCCCGCAGATCGAGCGCGTTACTGTTTTCGGTCACCTCGTGCGACCATTGCCTGGGAGCCATGCTCCACGTATACCCGCCGAGCGCTCAAATCAGCGAAACGGTCTCTTTGCTCTTGGGAAGAGCTTCGAGCGCTGCGATCAGGCTGCCGGCTAGCTCGTCGCAGATCGGATCGTCGAGCTCTTCGATGCGACCTTCATCGGCGAGACGGGCCTTTTCCGGATCGATCGGTATTCGCGCCAAGACCGGCGCGTGCGCGAGCTCGGCAACGCGCTCTGCGTAGGAGGGTCCGAAAATTTCGTAACGTTTACCGGTATCCGGCGCTACGAAATACGACATATTTTCGACGACGCCGAGGACCGGGCGCTTGAGCATGCGCACGAGATTTGCCGCTTTGCGAACGATCATCGTCGCCAGCGCTTGCGGCATCGTCACGAGTATTACGCCGTCGACGGAAAGCGATTGCAGCACCGTTAGCGGCGCGTCCGACGTTCCGGGCGGCAGGTCGATCAGCAAAAAGTCGAGGTCGTCCCAGAGCACTTGTTCGTAGAATTGGCGGATGACGCCGGCGACGATCGGACCTCGCCAAACCATCGCCGTATCCTCTGCGGCGCTGAGCAGATTCGAGCTGACGATTTCGATAGCGCTGCGCGAAACCGCCGGCGTAATCAGCGGTTGCGGCTGACCTTGCGGCGTCGTCTTGTTCGGATCGGCGCTAATCGCCAGCGGTTCGTGCAGGCCGAAGAGTTTGGGTATCGACGGCCCGGTGATGTCCGCGTCGAGAATGCCCACGCGGAAATGTCGGCGCCGCAGGCCTATGGCGCACATGGCGGTGACGAGCGACTTGCCCACGCCGCCTTTGCCCGACATGATCGGAATAACGTGCTCGATCTTCGCCCGTCCGGTAAATCCGCCGGGAGCACGCCGTACGGGCGTACGGTCGGCTTCGGCGATCGGCGGAATGCTGCCCGAGCCGCGGGCAAGGTGGAGCGCCGCGAGAATCGGCTCGACGCGCAGACCGTGTGCCCGGGCACCGTCTTCGATGGTTTCGTAGGCACTCACGCCGCAGCCGCTGCAGCCCAAACCGAACGCCTGCATGACGTCGGCAGCGATCGGGAGCTGCGCGACCAGCTCTTTGATGTTCGTCCGGGGTGCGATTTCGAGTTGCGTATCGGGCATGGCTTCTCCATTGAACCTGCGAACCGCGCGTCCGTATGCACTCGATCGAGCGCGCGCAAGCCGTTTTGGCCGGCGGTTGCGATTCACCCGTCCGTTCGGGATGGGGCGTGGAGGCCCCGATGTTCGTGCAGGCAAGCGCGCGGGGGGCGTACGCCTACGACGCTGCCGGGCGCCGCTTCGTCGACTATATCATGGCGTACGGTCCGCTTCTCTTTGGCCACACGCATCCCGATCTGGTCACCGGTCTCGACCGGCTCGCGGCTGCCGGCTTCATCTGGGGAAGTACGCACGGCGAAGAGGTCCGGCTGGCCGAGCGAATTCGCGCTTACCTTCCGTCGATGGAGCGTCTGCGCTTCGTCACGTCGGGAACCGAAGCGGTGATGAGCGCGCTTCGCATCGCTCGCGCATTCACCGGGCGCAGCCGAATCCTCAAATTTGCCGGCAATTACCACGGGCACTTCGACCTCGCGCTGCTCGAAGCCGGCGCATCGGCCGCGTCGGCAAGTGCGGCCAACGGCGGAATCCCCGAAGGTATACGCCGCGACGTCCTGGTCGCGCGTTACAACGATCTCGCCTCCGTTGACGAACGATTGCGACCTCACGAGCACGATCTCGCCGCGATCGTCGTCGAGCCGATCGCCGCCAACATGGGCCTGGTCATGCCCGAACCGGGTTTCTTGGAAGGGCTGCAAACGCGAGCGCGGAGATGCGGCGCGTTACTCGTCTTCGACGAAGTAATTACTTGGCTGCGCTTCGGTCTGCGCGGCGCGCAAGGTCGCGGCTCGATCGTCCCCGACCTCACGGCGCTCGGAAAGATCATGGGCGGCGGCGTGCCGATCGCGGCCTTCGGTGGACGGGCCGACGTGATGGCGGTGCTGGCACCCAACGGCACGGTCTTTACCGGAGGTACGCACGGGGGCAATCCCTTTTGCGTCGCGATGGCGCATCGCGTTCTCGATCTGCTCGAGTCGCATCCGGAGTACTACGCGCAGATGGAGTTGCTGGCGCGCAAGCTCGCCGGCGGCGTCCGCGACGTACTCGCCCGGCGTGGATTGGATTATGCGGTCGTGCAGCAAGAGTCGGTCGTCGATTTTAAGTTTCGCAACGGGCACCCCAATCGCAACTACGACGATGCACGCGCAGCCGATCGCTCCGCCTATTCGGCCTATTATCGCGGCATGCTCGAGCGCGGCATTCTGCTCCCGCCGTCTCAGAACGAAGTGATGTTCGTCTCGACCGCGCATACCGAAGAGGACGTGGACGAAACGCTGGCAGCTTTCGAGGCGGCGATATAGAAGGGCGGCCGTCCCTGACGGCCGCCCTTGCCCCCGTTAGGTAACGCCCCCTAGATCTTGATTTGGGCGTTGAAGTAGAGGTTGATCGGCTGTACGGATGCCCCGATGGCTCCGTTGTTGCCCGTCGTCGGGAGATAGCTCTGAGTCCAGGGCGTGCGGGCACCGTTGCCCTTGAAGTCTCCGATGCCCGTGCCATTGTAGAAGTTGCTCGGATACAGCGTGCTGTTGAGCGAACCGCCGGCCGGTCCGTATCCGCAGATCACGTAGTTCGGAGGATATGCGCTCGCCCAAGGAGCCGAAGAGCCGCCGAAACACGTGTGAAAGAGGTTAGCTCCGAGAACCATCAGCTTGATTTTCGGGCTCAGGTCGTAGGAGATCTGAAGATTGCCTACGATCGAACTCGGCTGCTGGTAGTTGTCGAAGATGAACGTCCCGGTCTGCGGGTTTGGAACGTACAGGTACGTGAACGTGCTCGCACCCGCCGAAGCAGTGGTAAGGTAGTTGCACTGCAAGGGATTGGTCTTCGGTGAGAGCTTGGTGATGCCGGTCGAGGCCGAGTTCGACTGGCAGACCCGAGGATCTACGCCTTCCGTATCGAGAGGGCTGCCGTAGTAGCCGCCGCTCTGGAAGCTGAAGCTCGGCGTGACCGCCAGCTTGTCATGACGCCAGTTGAGAATCAGCGACGAAACCCAGGGCGAGATGTAGCTGTTCAGAATGCCGTTGAGATTCGGCGCCAGGGCCGTGGAGAACGGATTGTACCATCCGCTGAGGTCGAGCAGTCCTTGCGGCGCCTTGTTGTAATACGGGTTGAGGATCGGGTCGAAGGTCTGGCCGCCGATCGTTTTCGGCTTCGCGTTACACGAGACCGGATCGCCGGCGCGATAGCACGGGGAGCCGCCGCCCGCTTTGGTTAGCGAGTTGTATTGCGAGATGGCCTGGTTAAGTTGCACGAGCTCGTTGGTAACCACGCCTCCGGTGCTTAGCGGCACGTTCTGGAACATGATCTTCGAGTTGGTGTACGTAACCGCGAGCTGACCCGAGAGCCCGTTACGAGTGAAGTCGCCTTTGTTGAACTGGAACTCGACGCCTTCGTTCCGGTTGACGCCGACCGGGACTTGCGTCACGAAGCCGGCACCGATGAAGGTTTGCTGTTGCCAGTTGGAGACCCACGTATAGAACGGCGTGAGCTTGAAACTCATGTCCGTTCCCTTGAAATGCTGCTCGTACGAGAGGTCGTACTGACCCGACGAGATGCCCGGAATCGGATGGAAAGGCGAGTAGAAGCCCAAGTTCATCGTGTTGTTCCAGACCGAGCGGTTATCGCCGGCGAGCGCCAGATACTGAACCGACGCCGAGATCGGCGGTTGGGTAAAGCGTCCCGCAGAGGCACGGATTACCGAGTTCGGATTGATCGTGTAGGTCGCCGAGAAGCGCGGTTCCCAGTAGTTTAACGAGTACGACGAAGGCGAGGTCGCCGTAAAGTTCGGCGCTTGCACGCCGTCCTGCGTCGTGCCGTTGGGGTGGACCCAACCCTTCGCCTGACCGCCCGTGTGCAACGCGGCTGCGGCCTTGTTGCAGTCGCCGACGACGTATTGCGCCGACGCCGGGGGTGGAACGCCGGCCGGAAGCGGCTGCGTGAGCACCTGGTTGGTCGATGCCTGAACGCAGGTGTAATTGGCCGTCATATTGGCGTAGAACTGCGTCGCGCTGCTCAGCGAATCCGGAAGTTCGTACGTGAAGTCGTCGTACCGGAGCGCTGCGTTGATCAAGAAGCGATCGTTTGGACGGAACTGGTCGGAAATCGACGCATTAGTGAAACGCGGCCGAACGCTATTGTAGGATCCGTTCGCATTACCGCTCCACAGGCTGTCCCACGTCGCGCCCGCGCGCGCCGCCGGCGTACCGGTTGCGGCGAAGCCACGCGGGCCGCCGGTTGCGGTGCCGGTCCACGTCGGACGCAGCGTCGTTCCCGAAGCGACGTCGTAGTAGCTGCTGCTTAGGCACGGCACGGCATACCCGAACGTGCCCGACGCGCTATTGCCCTTGTTGCCGTAACACGTGAAGCCGCCCGGACCCGACGACATGTATCCGATCGGTGACGTACCGCCCAGCGCCGTCGTGTTGTTGAAGCGGATGACGTCGGCTGTCGTGTAATTGCCGTTGACGGTGACGAGGTTCTGATCGTTGAGCTGATCCTGGAAGTCGATAGCGCCGCCGGCCGTGTGCGTGATCAGCTGATACTGCGCCGCACCGTTGATGCCGGTTAGGAGCCCTCCCGTGGCGCCGTTGAAGGGCGCCGTCTCGAGCCAGTCGGAGTAGAACGTGTAACCGTACGCGCGCAGATATGCCGACTGGCTCAGCGCGAAGGTGTATTGGAGCTTGGTGACCCCGGTGTCGTTTTCGTTAACGTTGAGCGAGTTGCTCGTCAACGGCAACGGGCCGGCAAACGGATGCGGTGGTGCGTCGGGCGCGTAGTAAACGCCCGGCGCTTTGAAGTTCGAGGCGCTCTTTGCAATCGGCGTTCCGAACGGCACGTTGTAGGTAACCGCGTCGGAATAGCCGAGGTACGTGGGGCCGCAGCCGGCCGCGTAGTAGGGAGCGCCGTAGCTCGACGGAGCCTTTGCTCCGCATTGGAAATAGTCGCCGAACGAGCCTTGTAAGCCCGCGAGAGGAACGATTTGTCCGGCGGCCCCGATCGGCGAGGAACAACCGTTGACGGTCAGATTCGCCCATGGCGCGACCGTCGTGGGTCCGCAGGTCGGCGCCGAGTATTTGGTTCCATAGAGCGAGTAGATGAACTGGTTGTTGCCCGGTCCATCGTCGTTGGGCGAGAGGTAATAGTAGTTGTTGAGGGCCGAGCCGCTCCACAAAAACTGCACGTCGTCGCGCAGACCGTTAGCCTTCGGGATCGCCATGTGCAGATTGACGACGTTTTCACGATCGGAGACCATCAGCGGCGCGGTGGCCGTGCCGCTGTAGTACTGCCAGCATCCCTGCTGCCCGATCTGAGCTACCGGTTGGTTCGACCAGGGCGCCCCGTAGAGCGGACACTCCGGCTTAACGCCCTGGCACGTCCCGATGACGCACGTGTAACCAACGGCTAAAACTTGGTTCGATCCGAAGCCGTAGCCGATGCCGAATCCGGCCGGATTCCCCGAGAAGATGCCGCCGGGATTGTTGTAGCCTCCGCCGTTGCTGTTGTCGACGAAACGATACGTCTGATTGTAGCCGGAGAGGCCGACGTAGTAGCTGAAGGTGCGGTCCGGCGTCGATCCGCCGACTTCGACGCTGGCTTGGTGATAGAAGTTCGGATAGGCCGCGCCGAGGTTCGCGTTGGCGAAGCCCGGATACGTACCCGTCTTGATGACTTGATTGATGAAACCGGCCGTGCCGGCGGAGGATACCGACGACGGTCCGCCCCCGGTATAAACCTGCAGCTCTTGCAGGCCGAGCGTGGACTCGGTCGACGAGTTGTAGTTATCGAAGGCGCGGTTGACCGGGATGCCGTCGTACTCATAGCCGGTGTAGTACGCGTTTTGACCGCGCACGTACGAGGCGTTGGTGATCCAGCCGATGCCGCCTTGCGAGACCTGCACGCCGGGAACCGACGCCATGGCCGAGTACGCATTGTTCAGGTTGCCGCCGCCGCCGAGCGCCGCTGCTGCGGCCGCTTGCGCCGAGTTAACGCTGTACAAGTCTCCGCCGACGCCCGGTTTAACGAGCGACGCTCCGGCCGCCGACGTTACGTGGCCGATCGTCTTGAGCGCGGCCTGCAGCGTGTAGGCAACCTGTTGCGTTTGATCGGCAAAGACCGTCACGCCGGGAATCGAGACGCCTTGGTAGCCCATTTTTGAAAGGCTTACCGTGTACGTGTCCGGTCCGAGCGAAAGGATGATGAAATGACCGCCCGCATCCGTCGTTGCGGTACGGGACATCGAGGGCGCGACCACCTTCACTTGCACGCCGGCGATCGGCGCGCCCTTGCTGTCCTTTACGGTTCCCGCGATGTTACCGGTGGTTAGCGCCAGTGCCCATGTTCCCTGGAACGCTAGTGCCGCCAATAACGACGCGGCTATTACCGCGCGACGGAGGGTTCGATGCTGTGTGATTCTTTGCATAGTCCCTCTCGAGTAGTGTTCTGTTTTTT
>DATAPM010000129.1:0-1527 GCA_036265225.1 Vulcanimicrobiaceae bacterium | reverse complement strand
CATCGTACGTCGTTTGGCGCCATTTGGTCTCGGTGCGCATCTCGCGGCGACCACCTACGTCATCGTTGCTTCGGCCCAAGTGTTGCTTTTGTTTACGATGTGGTCGCCGACGGGGACGATCTGGTGGCGAGCCGAGGGCCTGTGCCAGGTCGCGATCCGGTTAATGTATGCCGGCGCTTGGGCGCTCTTGCTCAAGGCCCTCTTCGACGCGGGAATCTCGCTACAATCAGGTTACTTGGGATGGGGCGCGCTGTTGAAGAACGCGCGGCCGGTGTATCCCAAAATGCCGACTTCCGGATTATTTCGTTTCTGTCGCCAGCCGATCTATCTCGCGTTCACACTGACGGTCTGGACCGTACCGATGTGGACGCCCGATCAGCTCGTGCTGGCGACGGTACTAACGGCATATTGTTTGATCGGGCCGCTCTTTAAGGAGCTGCGCTTTCGGCGGCAGTTTGGAGAGGAGTTCGAAGCCTTCAGTCGCCGGACGCCATATTGGTTTCCATGGCCGAGGCCGGTCGCCACGACTAATGACTTACCCTGGGACGATGACGGTGCGCGTTCCGTCTGCTGGCGCGGTCCAGGCTTCGGAAATGGCTGAGAGTGGATACGCTCGTGTTGGAACTTCTACCTGATGATCGGCGATGAGTTGTAGGTAAACCGGGACTTGAGCCATGATGTAGGCGATCGACGCGGAGCCGGCCCCGCTTCCGGAGATACGGATGCGCCGGCTTCGTAAAAGTGCTGCCGGCAAAGCTGCATCGGGACCGGCCATAGCACCGATCTGTACGTAGGCAATATTTGCGGTGTCTTCCTCGAGGCCGCGTCTGGCCAAAGCGGTGAATGCCGTTTCGGCGGCGCCCGCCCAGAGAAAGTCGAGGACGATGCTTGGCGCGGCACCTTCGAGTGCATCGGCGAGTGCCGCAGCGTCAACATCTCGTTCTCCCGTCAGGGCGACGGTTTTAGCACCGAGTTTTGCGGCGTGCTGGAGACGTACCGGACTTCGCCCGAGGCCGACGACTTGGGTTGCTCCAAGGAATCGTGCATGTTGAACGGCAAGCGATCCGGCCATTCCGGTGACGCCGAGGATGAGAACGGTGCCGAGCGCGCCGATCTCTGCCGCGCGTGCCGTCAGCGGCACCCAGGACGAAAGACTGGGGTTCAGGCCGCCCGCGACCTGAACCGGGTCCGCGCCCGAGGGCAGAGGAATGCGTATCGTAATTGGCGCCGCCATCCGCTCTGCGAGCGTACCGTACGGCGGTTGGATAAACCCCGTATAGATAAGATCACCGACGGGGCGGCGCGCGACTGCGTCGACGCCGGGGATTTGCGGCCACTTGCCGGAGCTACCGTAGTGACGCCCCGCCGCAAACGAGCGCACTACGTTATGAATTCCCGCCGCCACCAACTCGACGAGCTCGTAGCCTTCATCAACCCTCGGTTCGGCGAAATCGCCATATTCGGGGGCAACGTTTGGGGCCTTCACGATGGCGGCTTTCACAGCATCACACTCCGTTGCAGCGCAAG
>DATAPM010000128.1:0-4237 GCA_036265225.1 Vulcanimicrobiaceae bacterium | reverse complement strand
GGAAACGGCCCCACGAACGGATGGACGACGCGGTTGGGGGTAACGTACGAGCTCGTCGTTCCGGGAACCGCGTCGCAGTCATAAGGAAATCCGCTTGGGATGTCGACCTCGGCGCGGTTTGGCGTGAGGTCGTCGGTCCCGGCCACCAGCGTCAGATGTCCGGTCAAACTACCACCGAACTCCGTGGGGAACATCGCGTCGGCCAAGACGTACTGCTTGGCCATCGTCCAGTACGGCTTGACCTGCGACCGCTTTACGTAGGCGTACGCCTGATGTCCGCGATTGTGCTTACCGAAAAGATAGAATCCGTCCATCTTGCCGTTGTCCCAATCGGCCAGGGACGACCGCCACGAATGTTCCAAATCCGGACCGTCAAACGTGATCTCGTGAAGCCGGACGCTCTCTTTGCCGGCCAATCCCTTCATCGGCGCGTTCGCGCCCGGGTATCCGGCAAAGAAGTTCTCGAAGCTGCGATTCTCTTGAATGATAACGACGACGTGGTTGATGTACTTGTGTACCGGGTTTCCGACGGCGGGGGCGTCCGGCGCCGCGGGTAAGGCAAAGGCCGTATTTTGAGGTGATCGCCCGGCCCCGGAGGTACACCCGGTGCCGATGAGGATCGCCGTCCATGCAAGCACGAACGGCAGCTTCAAACGCATCGTCATCCTTTCAAGAAAACGGGTTAGCTTACGAGTTTAGTTTCGGGCAGAATAATACCGCTTAAACTGAGAGGGTCGTACGGGCTCAGGCGGAGTTCGGGCGCGGGTTCGTTGCCGCGCCGCAGCGCCCGTAGGGCATCGATGGCCTCGGGCAGCGCGAACTGCTCGCCGACAAAACCCGCGACGAAACGGCCGCCGCGAATCTCGCCGCGCGATTCCATGCGCCGCAGCGTCATTAGCAGCTCGCGCCAGCGCGGAGCGAGGCTTTCGCGCGCGATGACGTCGCGGAAAACCACGCCCCAGCGTTCCAACAGCCGTCGCGCGAAGCTCTCGGTGTCTATCTGATGCAGGGAGCCTTGAAGCAGGCTCCAGCGGCCGCTCGAGGAGCGCGGACGCGCGCGTAGGCCTTTTTCGCCCAACCGGCGCTTGGCATCACTGAGCGAACGCAGCGCGTCGAAACCGTCGGCCGTCACCAATCCGGCCGCGACGAGCTGCCATAACGCTTCCTCGACTTCGCTGGGCAGGCGTTTGGTCGAGCGCACGATCTCGGCAAAGAACGGGGCGCGCATCAGACGCACTTGTTCGGCAACTTCGCGCGCGACGTGTGAGAGCGCGGCCGAATCGGCCTCGCGCGCCACGATCAGCTCCTCGGCTTCGGCGCGGGGAAAGATGGCGATGGGCGCCAGCCGCGTCGGACGTACGCGCGGACGCTCGGCTCCGTTACTCGGCTCCAGCGCCGGATGCGGCGTCAGCCGTCCCCACATGACGTCGCCCGCATAACAGAGACGATCGAGATACTCCGGTTTATACCCCGCAACGCGTGCCGGCAGCACGTGCTCTTCCCACGTAACCGCCGGAATCTCGTAACCTTGAAGCTGACGCACCACTTGCAGCGTTCCGTCGATGCCGTGCAGGCGCGTCGCGGGCGCGGCATGCTGCCAGCGCGCCAAGAACGCCATGTATTGCGCCGCCGTAACCGGTTCGATCTCGCGGCGCAGCCGTCCGATCGTTCGCCGGTGGATACGCGCCAATACGCGGCGGTTGCACCACTCTTCTTCCGCGCCGGAACCGCTGAAGCGGCCCCGCAACACTTGGCCCTGCGACTCCAGCGCCAAAAAAGCACCCGCGACATTCTCGGCTTCGAGATGAAGCTGCCGGGCCAGCGCCGCGCCGCTGACGGGGCCGCTGCACTCCAGCCAGCCACGGACGATCTCGTTCACGGCGTCTTGACGATCTTCAGATAGGGCGTCGTAAGCCGCGCGGGCGAGGTCGAATCGCTCCGCGCAGGTCCACATTTCAGCTCCGCCGGCGGCGACGAGCGTCGCGACTCGATTCTGCCCGGTGAGTTCGTCAAACCATCCGCGCCAAGCAGGCAGTGGCGGCACGACGATCAGCGACGCGAGCGCGTCGTGCAGTTCGTCGGCATCGCGAACGACCGGCCACGACTCCGCTGCGACTTCGCCGATGGCGCTCGGATCGAGCACTCCCGCGCCGTCCACGTCGTCACGAATCGTTCGCCGCAGCTGCACGGCTCGAGCGCGGCGCTCTTCGAGCGGTGCATCGTCGAGATAGGCATAGGGATTGGCGTTGAGGATTTCGTGACAGAACGGCGACGGCTGCGGCGTGTCGACGGCAACGGTTCGCACCGCGCCGCTTTCGATGGCTTCGAGCACCTCGCGCAGCGCATCCAGGTCCATCGCCTCGTGCAGACAGTTGCCGATCGTCTCGCGCACCAGTACGTGATCGGGAACCCGGATCGGTCCGGTGAGATTCTCCGGACAGGCGGCCTGATCTGGAAAGACCGCGGCCAACAGATCGTCGGCGCGCATGCGCATGATTTGGGGCGGCACTCTCCGGCCGCCGCTAAACCGCAGAATCGCCAGCGCGCGTGTGGCGTTCCAACGCCAGCGCGCGGCGAACATCGGCGCCGGCAGCAGCGCCTGCGTCAGCGTATACTCGACGCCGGCGTTTTTCACGTACTCAAAAACGGCGTCCAGCGGGAAGGCGTGCTGATCGCTGAGCGAGAGCACGAACCCGTTATCCGTTGCGGCGGCCTGGAGCTCCAAGTTGAAGGAGCGGCAGAAACGTTTGCGCAGCGCCAAGCCCCACGCACGGTTGACGCGCGCGCCGAACGGCGCGTGGACGATCAGCTGCATACCGCCGCCTTCATCGAAGAAGCGTTCGGCAACGATCGTCGTGTCGGTCGGTACGGCGCCAAGAATGGCTTTGCCGGCACGCACGTAGGCGACGGCCTGTTCGGCGCCGCCAGCGTCGAGCGCGCACTCTTGCTGCAGCCACTGCATCGCCGAGCCGTCGTTGCGCTCGTCAATGGCGCGGCGCACCGCGGAGACTTCGCGCGAGAGCTCGATGGTTCGCCCCAACCCTTCACCGTTCCAGAACGGAATCGAGGGCGGCGCGCCGTGCGCGTCTTCCACTCGCACGACGCCGGCTTCGACGCGGCGAATCTTCCACGAGTTGGTCCCCAGGAGAAAGATGTCGCCGGCCATGCTTTCGATGGCGAAGTCTTCGTCGAGCGTTCCGACGACGTGACCCTCGGGTTCGACCACGACCTTGAAGCTTGCGGTATCGGGGATCGCGCCGCCGCAGGTGATCGCCGCGAGGCGCGCGCCGCGCCGCGGCCGCAGCTTACCGTTGACGCGATCGTAATGCAAGAACGTGCCGCTGCGTCCGCGCGACGTAGCGACGCCGTCGGCCAGCATCGAAACGACCGCATCGAAGTCTTCGCGGGGAAGGTCGCGATACGAGTAGGTTTCTCGCATGGTCGCGTAGAGCTCCCCGGCATCCCATTCGTGCTGCGCGCAAGCGGCGACGATCTGCTGAGCCAAAATGTCGAGCGGCGCCCGAGGAATGGCCAGCGCATCGAGCGATCCGGAACGAATCGCGCGCACCAGCGCCGCGCACTCCAAAAGCTCGTCGCGGGTCGTGACGTAGAGCGCTCCCTTCGACTTCGCGCCGACCCAGTGGCCGGAGCGACCGACCCGTTGGAGCGCCACCCCGATCGAGCGAGGAGAGCCGAGTTGTACCACGAGGTCGATCGAGCCGACGTCGATGCCGAGCTCCAGCGAAGCGGTTGCAACTACGGCGCGCAACTCGCCGCTGCGCAGACGCCGCTCGACGTCGAAGCGAAGCTCGCGTGCCAGACTTCCGTGGTGGGGCATTACGAAGCCGTCGCCAAGGCGCTCGTTGAGCGCGAACGCGACGCGCTCGCTCATGCGGCGCGTGCCGGCAAAGATCAGCGTCGTGCGGTGATTGCGAATCTGCTCGGCGACGCGGTCGTAAATTTCGCCCCACATCTCCTTGCTGGCAACCGGTCCCAGCTCGTCGGAAGGAACGAGAACGTCGAGGTCCATCGCGCGCCGGTGTCCGACGTCGACGACGAACGGGTCGGGACTCAGGAAACGTGCGACTTTCTCGATCGGGCGGACGGTGGCCGAGAGCCCGACTCGTTGCGGACGGCGGCCGCCGGCACGGCGAATCAGATCGTCCAGACGCGCGAGCGTGAGAGCTAAATGCGCGCCGCGCTTGTCGCCGGCCATGGCGTGGATCTCGTCAACCAC
>DATAPM010000127.1:0-3096 GCA_036265225.1 Vulcanimicrobiaceae bacterium | reverse complement strand
GTGCGTCCGAAAATCGCCGGGCCTTACCGCGTAAAGTTCAAATCCGAAGCCTTACCGCTGCGAGAACAGAGCGGTGGATACCGGCTGCTCTACTCGCACAACTGCATCTTCCCCATGAGCTCGGTCCACGCAGCCGACCGCGCCAACTTGCGCGTCATCGCCAAAGGTTTGCCGGCACTCGCCGACCTCATCGGCACCGGCGAAGGTCGCGTGGAACTCGTGAACTCGACGCTCGTCGAAGAAGTGCTCGTGGATCTCGGGCCCCTCGACTTCGGCAAAGGCATGACGACGAAGTCGAACATCTCGCTCTGGCGGTCGCTAGGCGACCACCGCGTGATGTGCGGGGAGTTCGCTTACCAGGCTCGTTTCGATCGGCGTGAAGACGTGCACGAACTGGTGAAGCAACGCGTCGAGGAGCTTTTCATCAAGCTTCAGCTCATCGCCGACGGCTGGCTCTACCTAGGCACCACCAAAACTGGGCTCGTCTATCGGCTGAAGGGCAACCCGCCGCAGAGTCACGAGTGATTGCGGCGCCACGACGGCGGCGAGGGCGAGCAGCGTCAACGCGCCGGTGACGATCAGAATCGCGCTGGTCTGGCTCTCGAGCATCATTAGGTCGTACAATACCATCATGCAAGGCACCATTGAAAGGCGTCTCCTCCTCGTCGCGTTGGCGATCTTCGTTTCTGCCTTTGCGACCGGCACCGCCGGCGCCACCGGAACGGTCGTCATCCAACAGCGCGACGGTACCACTAAAACGTACGCGGGCGTGAGGATCAGCATTCGCGACGAGAGCATGGCGATCACATCGCGCGACGGTCAGGGAACGTTCGTGCTTGGCAAAGCGGCCTGCAGCAAGGTCGGCGAGTTGCTGCGCTGCATCCCTTACGATGCGACGCTCTATCAATATGGTGGGAAGCGGCACGTTCCACTAGCCTCGGGAACCGTCTACATCAACCCGAGCCAAACCGCGCAGCCTCTGACGCACTCTTCGGCGCAGCTTCCGCCGCGAGGCGTCCTTTTGTCAATAAAAACCAAGGCCGGAACGTATGTTTCGCTCACCGGTCGCGTCGACGAGGTGATCAAATGAACGCAAGCCGAATTCTCTCATTCTCGCTCGCGCTCGTCTTCGCGTTGGGCCCGGTGCCCGGGCAAGCCGGACGTTTTGGCGGCGGCGGCGGACGGCCCTCGGGCGGGTTCGACATGCACGGCGATGGCGGAACGTACCATCCGCCGCAGACCGCCACGCACTCCAGCACCGGCCCGGCCGGTACGAGCCGCTCGACTACCGCAACCAATACCGGCAACGGCTATAACCGCACGACCACGGCGACCAACGGCGACTATAACCGGACGTCGAGCGGCGGCGCGTCGAGCAACGGCAACTATTATCACAGCAGTTCCGGATCCAACGGCTACGGCTCGCACAGCAGCAGCACGAACGGCAACTATAACTCGGGGAATTACAACCACAGCGGCAGCGGGAGCAATCCTAACGGCTCGTACAACACGTCCGGCTCGGGCAACACGTACAATCGCACCTACTCCGGTTCGGGGACGGCAACCAACGCCTGGGGTCAGACGTATCACTCGAGCACGTATGCGAATAATGGCTACGTCTACCACGGCGCGGTGGTGACCAATCCCGTCTATCACGGCGTCTGGGGATGGAACGGCGGCTACGCATGGTATCCGGCGCCGTACTATTGGGGCGGCGGCTTCTGGGGCGCATTCGCGATCGGTGCCGCGAGTGCGGCAGTCTACGGCTCGATCGTGGCTGCCAATAACGCTACTTACACGTCGTACCAAGCTCAGCCGGAGAGCCCCGGGGCCAAACTGCTCTCGAGTTACCACTTAACGCAGACGTCTTGCGGACCGCCCAATCTGGTGGTGATCTATGGCCCAAACAATAGCGTGATCTGCGCCTATCCCAACAACCTCGTCTCGGCTGGGAACTACAGCGTCGATCAACAGACGCTGACGATCGTATCGGAGAAAACCTAAGCGTTTCGCGCTCAGCACTTGCGCGTGAGGCTGTATCCTCCGCCGTGCAGGTGCTTGCCGTCCGAAGAGAGCGTCATCGAATGCTCGCCGTAGTAGGTGAGCACCGCGGTGTTGCCTTTGAGAATCCAGTTACCGGAGACGCCGTCGCTGTCGGTCAGGTCGCCGTTGAGCTCCATTTTAAACGTGAAACCGGGCTTGTCGTCGGACCCCCAGGTGCCGACCAAGCTATTCGTCGCGCATCCCGTCGGAATCGGAGAGGGCGTCGGAATCGGCGCCAGCGACGCGATCGCGCCGCCGTAAAACTTGTGTGCGATGTTGAGGCATAGCGCGTCGGGCGTATAGGGGCTGGCCGGCGACACGACGGCGCAGGTAAACGTTACTTCGTAGCCTTTGGGCGCCAGCGCGTAGCAACGGACCGCAGCCGCTGCCGTCGGCGTTCCATCCGGTCCATTGCGCGAATAGGCCGACCAGTCGCCACTGCCCGGCGTCGGCTCCGAAGCGTTCTGCAGGAAAGCATTGAGCGATGCTCTCGCCTTGCTGCCGCAATCTTGCAGCGTCCCGTCATCGCTGACGTGGCGTATTCCCACCGAAAGGTCGACAGCCGCCGGTACGGGCGCGATGCTTGCCAGCAACCCCCCGCAAAGCGCGACGGCAAAGACGGCGCCGCTGCGAATTCGTTTCATCGCAGGGCCGCCGCTTTGGCGTCGAACGCGGTGGCCAGCTTCGTGCAGAGACCGCTTGCCGAATCGGAATAGGGCGGCGCCTGCACCGCACAGGTGAACGTGACGACGTATCCGGTTTCCACCGGATAGCAGTGCACCGCCGCAGCCGCCGATGAGTTGCCCGATGAATCGGGAGCCGCGGAGGCACGCCACTCGCCGGTATCGCCGCCGACTTCCAGCGCGTTCTCGAGCACGGCGTTAAGTGCGGTCTTCGCTTTGTCGTTGCAGCTCGACACCGCCTCGCCTTTTACCACTTTTTTCGTACCGACGGCTAGGTCGAGAGCCGCCGACGCCGGCGTTGCGAGCACTCCAAAGGCGAGCGCGAAAGCGGCTCCGAACAGCGCGACGCGCGTGCAGCACGTTCTCATCA
>DATAPM010000126.1:0-7987 GCA_036265225.1 Vulcanimicrobiaceae bacterium | reverse complement strand
TGCCGGTAATGACGTCGATCTCGCCGGTCAAGCCGTAGTGCTCGATCGTTCCGCGGCCGGTCTTGCCCATCACGCCCGTTCCGTGCGAGTCGTCGACGACGGTGATCGCGCCGTACTTCTTCGCCAGTGCCGAGATCTCGGGCAGCTTGGCGAGATCGCCTTCCATCGAAAAGACGCCGTCGGTCACGATGACGATCGGGAAGCAGCCCTGCGCGCTCTTGAGCTTCTCCTCGAGCTCCCCCATGTCGCTATGCTTGTAGCGCTCGCGCCGAGCCTTGCTCGCGAGGCGAACGCCGTCGATAATCGAGGCGTGATTCAGCTCGTCGGAGACGATGGCGGAGCCCTGGTCGCAGATCGTGGCGAAAAGCCCGGTGTTGGCGTTCCAGCACGCTACGTACGAGAGCGATGCTTGCGTACCGAGAAAATCCGCGATGCGCTGCTCGAGCACGCGATGGATGTCGAACGTCCCACAGATGAATCGCACCGAGGCGGTGCCGGCGCCGTACTTCTCCAGCCCGCGCTTGCCGGCCTCAACGACCTCGGGCTGATCGGCCAGCCCCAAATAGTTATTGCTGGAGAGCACGATCACATCGCCGGCCTCTTCCATGTGCACTTCGGGAGCCATCGGCGTCGTTATATGACGCAGATGCTTGTAGGTGCCGGCTTTTTTGAGTGCCTCAAGATCAGACTGCAGCTTCTCTTCGAACGCCTGGTTCATGATGCAGAACTTACTCCTTTAAAATCGAAGACGATCTTCGCCGCTTCGCCTTTGGTCATCAAGTCGAACGCGCGGTCGTAATCGGTGTAAGGCAGAACGTGAGTAATAATCGAGCGCGGATCGACCCGCCCGCTCTTTACCAGCGCCTCGGTTTGGTACCACGTCTCGAACATGCGCCGTCCGTTGATACCCAAGAGCGTCAAGCCCTTAAAGATGACGCGCGCGGCCAGGTCTATCGTTACGTTGCCCGAGGGAATTCCCAGCAAGGCGACGCGCGCTCCGTTGCGCACGAGCTGCATGCCCGTGTCGAGGGCCGCGCCGCTTCCCGACATCTCGAGCAGCACATCCACGCCGTCGCCACGGGTGCGGCTCTTGATGTCGGCAACCAATCCGGGCTGCGTCGCCAGGAAGGTCGCGTCGGCACCCAAGCGCGCGGCGAGGTCGAGCTTTGCCGGATTGACGTCAATGGCGAAGATCGCGGTCGCGCCGGCCGCGCGCGCTACGGGAATCGCCATTAATCCGATCGAGCCCACGCCGGTAATCGCGACGCTCTTGACGCTGACGCCGGCCGCCATGACGGTGTGCACCGCATTGCCGAGTGGGTCGAAGATGGCCGCCACTTCGTCGGGAATCGCCGGATCGAGACGCCAAACGTTGTACTCCGGCATCGCGATGTACTCGGCAAAGGCGCCGTCGCGATCCACGCCGATAATCTCTACCTGTTCGCAGATGTGCGCCTCGCCGGTGCGGCAGAGAAGGCAGGTGAGATCGGCAATGTGCCCCTCGGCGGAGACGCGCTCGCCGACGCGCACCGAGCGCACCGCGCTGCCGACCTCCGCTACGGTTCCCATGAACTCGTGTCCGACGACGATCGGCGGCTTGACGCGCTGCTGCGCCCAGGAATCCCACGAGTAAATGTGATGATCGGTGCCGCAGACGCCGGCCTTTTCGACTTTGATCAGTACGTCGGTCGGACCGATCGACGGCACCGGTACGTCGGTAAGAAGAAACCCGGGGCCGGGACCCGGCTTGACCAGTGCTCGCATCGACGAAGCCATGACCGCGCCGTATTCACGCCGATATGGCAGAAACCCCGCGAAAGCGGCTAGCGCCGCCGATCGTTTGCGAAGACCGCGAGATCCCGCGGCATGATGAAGATCTTTTCACCTTTGAGCAGCGCAGCTTCGCTTTCTCCGCGATTGCGTTGATGTCGTAGGCCAACACGGCGTGACGACGTCGGCAGCTAGACCGTCGATCACCGCGCGTGCCCGCTTCCCCATCTTTCGTCGTACCTCGTAGCAGCCGCGATAAGGCCCGCGACGAGCAGGGGCGCTTTCAGTAGTTTCGTCATCATCGTCCCCTTAGAAGTCGTACTCGAGCATCGCGCGATTGTATTTGAACATCGGAATACCGCCGAAGTAGGTCGAGCCGATCGAAGAGCCGGCGAGGCAGTTCGTCGCAGACGCGCCGCAATACGTGTTCGACTGGTAGCGTTCGCCGTAGCGATAACGCAGCATCAAACCGTGATACGGGTTGCCCTTACTGACGCGACCGAACCGGTAGCGTCCGTCGAGCCACCAGATCTTGGTGTTTTGGGGTCCGAGCGCGTTCCCGTAGTCGTACCACGCGTGGGCACCGAGGAAAATCCACTTTTGATTCGTCGACGTGTACGCCAGCTGAGCTTGCCACGACGACCCCGGCGCGCGCCGGTCCACTTGGCCCTGCAAGAAGTTCGTCGTGAACAGCGGATCGCTCGTCGTGTTGTCGGAGTACGGGCTGGCCCATCCGCCGTAGTAGATGCTCGTCCTGCCGTTTGGATTTGTGAAGCACTGAGCGGTGTTTAGCGGTAAGACGTAGGCGAGCGTCGCCTTTGCGGCGACCTGAAAGTTGGAGTTGCTGCAGGCAACGCCGGCCGGCAGAAATATGGAATCTGTCTTCCACGGAATCTGATCGTATCCGACCGACAGAGTCAGGTTCTTGGCGACGTTCGCCCCGATTTGGGCGCCGAAGACCTGGCTGTTGATTTTACCGATCACGGAGTGGCCGCTGTTTTGCTCCCAGCCGCCCTGCATCGCAATGAACGGCGCCAACTTGCCGCGGAAGGCGTATTTGCCGTCAAACCACGCCATGTTGGCGATGTCGGCAATATTGTAGAACCAGCCGCTGGCGGAGAATCCGATTCCCGATGGGTCGGCATACCCGGCGTGCCCTAGCGTGAAGCCGTCGGTTTGGATTCCATTGCCGCCGGTGACGAAGATGTTGGACGGGAGGCCGTTTGAACCGGCGGGATAGCCCGTCAACAACGTTGTTCGGCTAAAGGTCGAGCTCGTTCGTCCTTCAAACGCCAGGATGTCCGCGCCGCCGACGGTCCAGCCGGATGGTGCCGTGTAGTCGAGGTAACCACCCTCAAAGGCCTGCGGCTTGAGCCGCGTGTCCGCCGGGTTCGCCCACGGCGTCGTGATGAGAATGTTGCCGCCTGCACCGTTGAAGCCGTACGCTTTATAGGCGACATACGCTTCGTAACCGGTGCTCAGCGCAAAAGCCGGAAGGGTGTCGTCGGGATTGGTGTTCGGCGGAACCTGCTGCACGCAGTTCGGCGAAGGATACGGCGCGTTCTTTGCATGGTTGATGGCCACCGAACACGGACCGCTAACCGGATTGGCATAAAGATAAGTCCCTCCGACGTGCCATCCGCCGCCGGGGAAGTTCCAATCGCCCTTTACGGCGATCGCGCTGCTCCAACTCGCCTGGTTGACCGCGTTCGAGTTGTACTTCGCTCCCGGCGAAAAATTAAACTGCGTTCCGGGATTGTTCGACGCGTTCTGGCGCGTGAAATAGTACGAGCGGAAGTATCCCCCAAGCGTCAACGGATTTTTGGTCTTCACCGGTGCCGGCGCTACGGTCGCCTGGGGCGCGGGCGGCGGCGGTGCTTCGGCTGGGGGCGGCGTCGGCGGAACGTAACGTACGACGACGATGTGGCGGTCGGGCACCCACAAAACGTAAGCGCCCATACCTTCAGAGATCACGCGGACCGGCATCATGACGACGCCGTTATAAACCATCGGGGGTACGTCGAGCGGACGCGTCTCGCCGTTGACGACGACCTCCGGCTTTCCGACGGTCACTACAATCTCCGCACCGGGTTTACTTATGACGGCGACTCTGCTCGAGGGATCGTACGAAACCGCGGCGCCCATCTGCTCGAACATCGAGCGCAATGGAACGTAAATTGACCCTCCTTTAGCCAGCGCCGCGAGTACCCGCCCCTTCTTCAGCACGTCCGGTTTGGAGTAGACGTGCTGGTCGTTATAGAGGATCGGAATCACCCCCGAGGGAGGAGAACCGAAACCCGCTGGAGCCGGCGGGGCACTCTGAGCGACGTGACTGGGCGACGGCGCAGCCCCAGCCGGGAGCCCGGCAGAAAACAGCGCGGCAACGGCAAGCGCTCCGAAGAAAGACGCAAACTTCATTTTAGGAGGACTCTCCTCTAAGCAAAGGGACCTAGTATTAGTAACCAACGTCACTATTCAGACATTACAAAATAGTGACCTGCGTTAACTTTACTCAAAAAGAGAACCGCCCGGCGCAGACGGCCGGGCGGTTTCGTTGCGAGCCCTTCTTCGAAGTGGTTTTTAGAAGTCGTACTCGAGCTGAGCGCGGTTGTATTTGAAGAGCGGTAAACCACCGAGATACGTCGAGCCGACCGTCGAGCCACCCGGGCAATCGGTGCCCGAGGCGCCGCAGAAGGTGTTCGAAAGCGTTCTTTGGCCATAGCGGTAGCGGAGAAGCAATCCATGGTACGGACCTTTTTGAACGGCGCTGAAATGATACTGGCCGTCCAGGTTCCACTCGTTCGTATTTTCGGCTGCGAGCGCATTTCCATAGTCGTACCACGCGTCGCTAGCGTAAAACACCCAGCGCTTGTTGGTTGAGGTGAAGGTGAGCATGACCTTTTCCGAGTTGCCGGGCGCGCGACGATCCGTCATGCCTTGCGTAAGGCTCGTCGTAAAGAACGGATCGGTAGCATATGCGTCGGTGTAAGGGCTGGCCCAACCGCCGTAGTAGACTTGCGTCGTCCCGTTAGGGTTCGTAGAGCACTGTGGGGCGTTACTCGGCAGGAAATACGCGAGCGTGTTGCCGCTGGCGGATATCTGATAGTTTGAGCTGTTGCACGTAACGCCCTTAGGCAGAAAGACCGAGTCGTTGTGCCAGGGAATCGAGTCATACGACCCCGTCAGCTGCAAGTTCTTCGTCAGATTCGCGCCTAGCTGGACGCCGAAGTTCTGGCTATCGATCTTGCCGATATACGACTGGCCGTTATTGCTCTCGGTACCGCCCTGCAGGGCGATGAACGGCGCAAATTTGCTTCCCTTGAAGGTGTACTTGCCGTCGAACCACGCAATGCTTACGATATCGTCTACGCCGTAGAAATAGGCGTTGGCCGAGAGTCCGTCGGGCGACGCGTAGCCGAGCCGGCCGAAGGCAAAGCCGTTGGTATTTATCCCGTGGCCTCCGGGGACGATGATGTTTGAAGCCAACCCGGGATTGCCCGCGGGATAGCTGGTCAACAACGTCTGCGGGGTGAACTGCGAGCTCGTGCGGTTTTCGAACTGGAACATGTACGCGCCTTCGATCGTCCAGTTGCCGAACGCGGTATAGGCCAGATCGGCCCCCTGGAACGCGGCGGGCTTGAGGCGCGAATCGGACGGATTGGCCCACGGCGTGTTAAACAACATGTCGCCGCCTTCGCCCGAGAACCCGTGCGCCTTGTAGGCCACATAGGCTTGGTAGAGCGTACTCATCGTAAAGCCCGGGAGCGTATCGTCCGGATTAGTATTCGGAGGCGTCTGGATTACGCAAACGGCGCCCTTAGCATGGTTTGAAGGGATGACGCAAGGACCGCTCACCGGGTTCGCATAGAGATACTCGGCGCCGACGTTCCAGCCGCCGCCCGGGAAATTGTAGTTTCCACCGATCGCCACCGCAGTATTAAAGCTCGCCTGATTGACGCCGTTGGAGTTGTACTTTGCGCCAGGTGAGAAATTAAACTGCGTACCCGGATTGTTCGAGGCGTTCTGCCGCGTGAAGTAATACGAACGCACGTAGCCGAGCAGGGTGAACGGCTTTGGTGTCGGTGGCGGAGCCGCGGTCGCGGGAATAATCGTCGGTTCTTCTGTTGGCGCGGCCGTGGGCGGCACGGCCGGAACGTAACGCACCACTACGAGGCGACGGTCCGGCACCCACTGGACGTAGGCGCCCATCGTCTCCGAGATCACGCGGATCGGCACCATCACGACGCCGTTGTAGACGATCGGCGGCACGTCGAGCGGACGCGTCTCGCCATTGATGACGACCTCGGCCTTGCCGACGGTTACGACGATCTGAGCGCCGGGTTTGCTGACCGTCGCGATCTTGCTGTCGGGATCGTAGGAGACCGCCGCGCCCATCTGTTCGAACATCGAACGCAGCGGGACGAAGATCGTTCCGTCCTTGGCAAGAGCCGCCAGCACGCGCCCTTTTCGCAGCGTGTCGGGCTTGGCGTACACGTGCCGGTCGTTGTACAGAATCGGGATTTCGCCCGTCGGCGGCGCGCCGAAATCGGGCGCCGGAGCGTCGCTGGCCTGAGCGATGGCGGCGGGCGGCGTCGCCGCCGGAGCGAAGCCGGGAAAAGCTAGAAACAAGACGGCCGCAAGCGGGCAGATGCGTGCGAGTTTAAACGACACTGTCATTTTCCTTGTAGAGCCGTTAGGAGGGAAACTCGCGTTTTAGTGTAGCGGCTGCGGATTAAGAGTGGTTTAACGAAGCCTTATGCCGCGTGGGTGTTTGTGGGGGTTAACCGAAGCGCCCGCTGATGTAATCTTCCGTGCGACGGTCTCTGGGTTTGGTGAAGATCGTCGCGGTGGTATCCGATTCAACGAGATCGCCCAAAAGAAAGAACGCGGTGTTGTCGCTGACGCGTGCCGCCTGCTGCATGGAGTGCGTCACGATGACCACCGTGTACTCCTTTTTCAGATCCCCGATCAGGTCTTCGATCTTTCCCGTGGCGATGGGGTCGAGCGCCGACGCGGGCTCGTCCATCAGAATCACCTCCGGGTCGACGGCCAGGCAGCGCGCAATGCAGAGTCGCTGCTGCTGGCCTCCCGAGAGCGCGAGCGCCGAACGGTCAAGGCGATCCTTCACTTCGTCCCAGAGCGCGGCGCGGCGCAGGCTCCGTTCGCAGACTTCCATCAGCGCGCCGGCCCGGCGCTCGCCATGAATTCGCGGCCCGTAGACGACGTTGTCGAAAATTGTTTTGGGGAAAGGGTTGGGACGCTGAAAGACCATGCCGATGCGGTATCGGATGGTCACCGGATCGACGTCCTGACCGTAGATGTCCTGATCGTCCAGAAGCACGCGCCCTTCGACGCGAGCGCCCGGCGTTAGGTCGTGCATTCGATTGAGCGCGCGAATGAAGGTCGACTTGCCGCAGCCGGAGGGACCGATCAGCGCCATCACGCGATTGGCCGGTACTTTGAGCGAAGCGCCCTTAATGGCGTGAAACGCGCCGTAGTACACGTCGAGTCTTTCGACGTGTATTTTCGTCTCGGTCGCGACCGCGGCCGGATCGGCGGTATCGGCGTACATCTGGCCCGATTGTTCGTCGCCCGCATCGTGATGCCCGTCGGCGTTTAAGAACGTTAAGGCCACTTATCCGGCGCTATCTCGCTTGATGCGCATGATCGGCAGGCGAATCGTAAAAGCCGTGCCGCGACCGAGCATCGACTCCGCAGAGACCGATCCGCCGTGCGCGTCGACGATGCCCTTGACGATTGCGAGCCCCAAGCCGGCGCCCCCGCTCCCGCGCGTGCGCGAACGGTCGACGACGTAAAAACGCTCGAAAATGTGCGGCAGATCCCGGTAGGGGATGCCTTCGCCGGTATCGCGCACGCGCAGCACGGCGTCGCTGTCGCGCGCGTCGAGCTCGACGCGGATGCGACCGCCGCGCGCGGTGTGGCGCAGCGCGTTGTCGATCAGGTTGACGAAGACTTGCGAAAGGCGCGCCGCATCGGCTTCGACGCGTACGGGACGCAGCGCCGCGAGTTCGAGTGAGATGCCCTTATTGGAGGCTTGCTGCTCGAACGATGAGACGATCGGCCTCGCGACGTCCTCGAGATCCACGTCGTTGAGGTTGAGCCGCAGTTGTCCCGATTCGGCGCGGGCTTGCTCGAGGAGCTGACCTACGAGCGCGGTCAGGCGGTCGACTTGCGCTAACGCCTGCGGAACGAACAA
>DATAPM010000125.1:0-5416 GCA_036265225.1 Vulcanimicrobiaceae bacterium | reverse complement strand
GTCTTGCAACAGATAGGAACGCGAGCCATGCAGCACCCCGACGCTGCCCGCGCCGATGGAGGCGGCGTGATGCTCGCTCGCCAGGCCTTCACCGCCGGCCTCGACGCCCCAGAGCTTAACCTCCGGGTCGTCGATGAATGCGGTGAAGATGCCTAACGCGTTGCTGCCGCCGCCGACGCAGGCGATGACGTCGCTCGGGAAGCGTCCGTAACGCTCGAGCACTTGCTGTCGCGCCTCGAAACCGATAATCTTCTGAAACTCGCGGACCATATAGGGATAGGGATGCGCGCCGACCACGCTTCCGATGACGTAGAACGTATCCTGGACACGCCCGGCCCACACGCGAAAGGCTTCGTTAGTCGCGTCTTTGAGCGTCTGCGTTCCGCTCGTGACGGCATGCACGGTAGCCCCGAGAAGCTCCATCACCTTAACGTTTAGCGCTTGGCGCTCCACGTCGCGCGCGCCCATGTAGACGTCAACGGGCAGCCCGAATTTCGCGCCAACGGTTGCCGTCGCCACACCGTGCTGTCCCGCGCCCGTCTCGGCCAGCAGCCGCCGCTTACCCATGCGGATGGCCAGCAGCGCCTGCCCGATCGTATTGTTGATCTTATGCGCGCCGGTGTGATTGGTGTCTTCGCGCTTCATCACCAGCGGCACTGCGGAAACGCCGGCAAGGTAACGCTCGCAGCGATAGATCGGCGAAGGGCGTCCCACGAAGTCGCGCAGCACGGCTTCGTAACCGTTCCAAAAAACCGGGTCTTCGAAGGCTTCGTTCATGGATCGCTCGAGCTCGTCGAGGGCAGCGATCAGAACCTCCGGGACGAATCGGCCGCCGAATGCGCCAAAATAGCCGCGAATGTCGGGCTTCATGCGGCGCGCGCCGCGCGCACGAAAGCCTGCATCTTCTTCGCATCCTTCTGCCCGTCGCTCTCGACGCCGCTGCGCACGTCGACGCCGTACGGGCGCAGCTCGCGTACGCAGCCGGCAACGTTCTGCGGAGTGAGGCCGCCGGCCACGATCACGGGACGCTGCGCGGCCAGTGCCGCTGCGCGCGGCCACTCGAAAACCAGGCCAGTTCCTCCGGGCCGCTCGCGGTCGTACGTATCGAGGAGCAGCAACGCCCGCGAAAATCCCGATGCGCGTGCCTCCAACGACTCATCGGGATCGCCGACGTGAATCGCTTTGATCGCGCGGTCGCCAAAGAGCGCGACGAACTCGGGCGACTCGTTGCCCGAGAACTGCAGGAACGCATTGGGAAAGATGGTTCTGACGCGTTCGATCTCCTCGCGCTCGGGATCGACGAACACCGCGACCGGCGCGATTGCATCGAGCCGGTGGGCGGCGATTTCAACCGCATTCACCCACTCGATGCGCCGCGGCGACGGAGCAAAAATCATGCCGAATGCGTCGGCTCCAGCGTCGATCGCCAGCGCGACGTCGTTCCAGGTCGTACACCCGCAGAACTTCACCAGCGTATCAGCCACCGCGTGCTATCTCGCGAGCTCTCACGAAAGTACGCCACGGTTCGCCGCTGCCAAGCAGCATGCCGGCACGCTTGAAGGCGGCAGGTAAGTCCGACTCGGCGCCCGCCACATAGAGAACGACGGCTGCGTTGAGCGCGACGACGTCCGACGCGGCGCTGTATTTACCGCCGAGAATTTCCACGAATGCGTTGCAGCAAGCCTCGACCGAGCCGCCGACCGGCGTTTCCCGCGGCTCGCCGACGCCGAAATCCTCGGGCTCCAGTCGTTGGAGCCTCACGCCCTTTTCGTCGAAGAAATAGACCAGCGTGGACCCGTTGCCGACCACTTCGTCAATGCCGCCGCTTCCGTGCACGACTGCCCCACTTAGCGCGCCCAAACCGCGCAGCGCGTTACCGACGGGTTCGACCAGCTCTTCGCGCGCAACGCCGATGACTTGGTGCGTCGCGCCTGCCGGGTTGGTCAGCGGGCCGAGCAGATTGAAGATCGTGCGCACGCCGAGTTCGCGTCGCACCGGCGCCGCATTGCGCATCGCCGGATGGTAGCGCGGCGCAAACATAAACGTAAAGTTGCAGCGTTGCAGCATCGTCGCGGCCGTCTCGGGCGAAATGTCGAGCGGAAAGCCGGCGGCCTCCAGAACGTCGGCGCTGCCGCACGCGCTCGAGGCGGCGCGATTGCCGTGTTTGGCCACGGGAATTCCAGCCGATGCGACGACCAGCGCCGCCATCGTCGAGATATTGATCGTGTCGGCGTGATCGCCGCCCGTGCCGACCACGTCGATCGCCATCGGCAAGCCGTGGTCGACGTGTAGGCTGCGTTCGCGCATGGCGCGCGCCGCGCCGACGATCTCGTCGACGCTCTCTCCCTTAGCAGCAAGTGCCGCGAGCAGCGCTCCGGCCTGCGCGGGCGTGTAGGCGCCGTCCATAACTTCGCCGACGAACGCGGCGGCTTCGTCCTGGCTGAGGTCTTCGCCGCCGATGGCGCGGCGCAGGAGCGCGGAGAATTCAGTCATCCTTCAATAATCCTTCGACGGTCTGAGGACGACGAAGGAAGTTTCGAGCGAGCTGTTCGCCGTGTTCGCTCAGCACCGACTCGGGATGGAACTGCACCCCGTATACGGGCGCGCTTCGGTGCGCGACGCCTTGAACGACGCCGTCGTCGCTGCGCGCGGTCACGATAAGCGACTCGGGAATCGTCGCCGCGTCCAGACAGAGTGAATGGTAACGCGTGGCCGTGAGCGGCGAGGGCAGGCCGGCGAAGATCCCAGTCCCGTTGTGTTCGATATGCGAAACCTTACCGTGCATTTGACGCGGCGCGTGCGTAACGGTCGCACCGAGAACCTCACCGATCGCCTGCAATCCAAGACAGACGCCGAGAACCGGCATCTTCCGGTCGATGGCAGCGCGCAGCAAGGTCAGCATTGCCGGCTGGTGTTCGGGGCGCCCCGGACCTGGGCCGACGATCAGCGCCTCATAGACGTCGAGCAGCTCGGGCCGCAACCGTGGATCGTCGTTCAGCATGACGTCGGGCGCGGCGCCCGCCACGGCAAGCAGGTGAACGACGTTGTAACTGAAGCTGTCGAAGTTATCGACGAAGAGAATCCGCGAAATCACGCGATGCCAAGTACTTCGCGAGCGATGCGCGTCTTATGTAAGACCTCCTCGTATTCCGCCACCGGATCTGAGTCGGCAACGATACCGGCCGAGGCCTGCCACCACGCCTTCCCGCCGGCAACGTGGATGCTGCGCAACGTGATGCATGAGTCAAAGTCACCGCCGAACGACCAGCGACCAATGCTTCCGGCGTAAAAGCCGCGCGAGACCGGCTCGAGCTGGTCGATGAGCTGCATCGCGCGCACCTTCGGCGTACCCGTTACGGTGCCCGCCGGAAAGCCTGCTTTAAAGAGGTCCAGTGCGTCGCGGTCGGCGCGCAAACGCCCGACCACGTTGGAGACGATGTGCATTACGTGGCTGTAGCGTTCGATTTGCAGCAGCTCGTCGACGCGAACGCTACCGAACTCGCAGACCGATCCGAGATCGTTGCGCCCGAGGTCGACGAGCATCACGTGCTCGGCGCGCTCCTTTTCGTTGGCGAGCAGCTCGAGCGCGATGCGCGCGTCTTCCTCGTCGTCGACGCCGCGCCAGCGAGTTCCGGCCAGCGGTCGAATGCGAGCCTTGCGACCCTCCAGTCGCACCAAAAACTCGGGCGACGCGCCGAGCAGCTGGCCGAACGCCGTATCCACAAAAAACATGTACGGCGACGGATTGTGACGGCGCAAGGCGCGATAACAATCCAGAGCACTGCCTTCGAGCTCGGCGCCGAAGCGAATGCCGAGTTGTAACTGATAGACGTCGCCTTCGAAAATGCGCCGCTTAACGTCCTTCGCAAGCTCGAGATAACGCTCGCGATCGAGCGACGGTGCTATCTTCGCGCCCGCGCGAAGCGGCTGCGGCAGCGCCGGCCTGGCGGCGAGCAGGCGTTCCAGGTAATAGTCGATGCGGCGCTCGCGCGCACCGGCATCGCCACCGCAGGTCCAAATCGTCAGCATGTCGCTAAAATGATCGAAGATGAGCCACGTTGACGGTATCGCAACGTATGCGCCGGGCATCGCCGGCGCCGATGCCGGCGGCGCTGGAAGACGAGCCGCCGGTCGCGCCGCATCGTACGAAAAAGCCAGCAACGCGCCGCCCCGGGCCGCATTGTCACCCTCGACGCGATGGGCGCCGATAAATTCGCGCACGCGGTCGTAGAGACGATCGTCGGCATCGAAGTTTTCGGCGGCAAGATAATCGAGACCGATGAACGAGTAACGCGAAATGCGGCCGCCGCTCTCAACGCTTTCCAGCAGGCACGACGCCTGCGGCTGCGACAGAGCGCGGTAAGCCCCGATGGGCGTCAAAACGTCGGCGGGAATAATCCGCTGAGACGCGTCTTTCACGCGCCCATGCTTCGACCCGGCTCGCGACGAAACCGGCCCTTCAGGAAAGAAGCGCGCGCAGTCCCTCTTCGTCGAGAACGATGATGCCGAGCTTCTCCGCTTTCGTCAGCTTGCTTCCGGGTTCGTCGCCCGCCACGACGTAGTCGGTCTTCTTACTAACCGACCCGGTGACTTTGCCGCCCGCCGCTACGATGAGCTCGGTTGCCGCATCGCGGGTGAGCTCCGGCAGCGTGCCGGTAAGCACGAACGTCTTACCCTGGAGCTTTCCGCCGGCGGCGCGTTCGCGCTTCGGCGCGGTCATATCCACCCCGGCCCCACGTAGGCGCTCGACCATCGCCAAATTGGACGGTTGCTTGAAGAAGAGTTCGACGCTTCCCGCAACCTCCGGGCCGATACCCTCGCTGCGCTGCAGGTCGGCGACCGAAGCTTGCGCGATTGCATCGATGGTGCCGAAGTCGCCGGCAAGAATCTGTGCCGTTTGCGTGCCGACGAATCGGATTCCCAGCCCATACAAAAGGCGCGCCAGGCCGCGTTTCTGTGAAGCGGAAAGGTTGCGCAGCAAGTTTTCGACGCTTTTGCTGCCGGTACGCGGTACGCGCCCCAGAGCCTCGGCATCGAGCGCGTAGAGATCGGCGATGTCGCGTACCAAACCCATCTCGGTGAGTTGCTGAGCCATGACGTCGCCGAGCCCTTCGATGTCCATCGCGCCGCGCGACGCAAAGTGGCGTACTCGCTCGTAGACCTGCGCCGGACACGCCGCGTTGGTGCATCGCGACATCGCCTCGCCCGGCGGATGATCGACGTCGGATCCGCAGACCGGACAGCGGTCGGGCATCTTGAAACGGCGCACTTTCTTTGTGCGCTCGGCGAGCACCGGTCCGACCACTCGTGGAATCACGTCGCCGGCGCGCGTAACCAGCACCGTATCGCCAATGCGGATGTCGTTGCTCTCGATGTAGTCGGCATTGTGCAGCGTCGCGCTCTTGACGGTCACGCC
>DATAPM010000124.1:0-6848 GCA_036265225.1 Vulcanimicrobiaceae bacterium | reverse complement strand
GCTCGGTCGTAGTAAGCGTCGGCGACGTCACCGGCCGCGGAATTCAAGCCGCCGCGATCATGAGCAAGGTGCGTCACGCTATGGGCATGGCGCCCCTGCACGAAATCGATCCAACCAAAATTCTCGATGCGGCCGGCTGGTTTCTCGGCAAACGCTACCCCGAAGCTATCGTCACGGCGTTCGTCGCGGTGATCAGTTCCGACCGGCGCACGATGAACTTCGCCACGGCCGGCCATCCAATGCCGATTCTGCGACGCCACGGACAGCTCATCGAGCTCGAGGCGTCGGGATTACCGTTAGGGTTGCGCCGACTTGCGCCGCCTGAACCCAGCGGCACGCTGGAGCTGCAGGACGGCGACGTCCTCTTGCTCTTTACCGACGGATTGATCGAGGCACGCCGCGACCTGGCGATGGGCGAAAGCGCGTTGCGTGACGTCTTGCGCAGCGATCTCTTTGCTGCGTCGGCGACGCCGGCGCGGCTGGTAGCCCGATCCTGCCTGCCGCCTGCGGTGCACGACGACGTCGCGATTCTAGCGGTCTCGCTCGGGAGACCGCCGGCGTGGACCCTTTACGTTGACGACGCGCGCGCGGCGGTCGACGCACGCTCGCATTTTGTCGATTTTGTGCAAGGGTTGGGAGTCGACGGCGACTTCGTGAACCGCGCCGAGCTCATCTTCGGCGAACTCTTAGGCAACGTCGTTCGCCACGCGCCCGGTCCGGTGGAGATCTCGGTCGACTGCAACGACGACACGATCGTGCTGCACGTCATCGATTCGGGAGATCCGCTGCCGGAAACGGAGCGCCACCTGCCGGAAGACGTGCTAAGCGAGCGTGGGCGGGGGCTTTTCATCGTGAGTAAACTGGCATCGGGCGTACGCATCGAACACGTTCGAAACTGCGGCAATCACCTCAGCGTTGCGATGTCGATGCAACAAAAACCTTAACTGCCATCGCCGGGACGCCTATCCCTTTCCGGAGGGCTCGTTACTTCCACCCCCGCTTTCTCGTGAAGGACGCGCACGGTAAGAACGAACGCAGCGAAGGCGCACAGAATCGCGGCCTTTACCGGAACGGAGCGGCCTTGCCGCTCGATCGCTCGCTTGTTGTCGGTTGCACGCTCGTGCAGCCCTTATACCCCGTGAGCCAAGACGTCTTGCAGGATGCGCGGATCGGCGGCATCCGGGCGGCTAAAGTCGAGCCGCGCGCTCGTTGCTGCTCCGTACGCCGTCGCGCGGTTGAGCGCATGAGGATTGACCTTGGGCACGACGGCATCGTACGGACGTACGTTGGGCGTGCTGCCAAACGCTTCATAAAGCGGCGCGGACGTTGCGTCGTAGTACGAGAGCGGCCGTAGGCCCAATATCCGCTCGATCGTGGCCAGCACTCCCGCCGTGGAGTAGTGCTCGTGGCGCAGGCCGCCGCGCGCGTAAGGACTCGCGACGTAGAACGTGCTGCGCTGATCGCTGACGTGATCGGGACCGGCTTGGGCGTCGTCTTCGAGGATGAAGATCGCAGTTGATTTCCAGTAGCGCGAATGCGAGACCGCGTCGACCAGCCGTCCCACGGCGAGATCGTTCTGCGCGACGTAGGCTTGAGGCGTCGGGCGGCCGGGCGCCGTTCCGGCGGTGTGGTCGTTCGGCAGCCACAGCACTTCCAGCGCGGGCAGGTCGCCCTCTTTTGTGTATTCGTTAAACTCGCGGCGCCACTCGGCAAGCCGGTCGAGATCGGAATAGCGTAAGTTCCATCCAACGTAGCGCGGATCGTAATGGCCGACCAGGTGGCGATGCGTCGTGATGGGTGGCAGACGCGATGAGAGCTCGACGACGCCCTCACCATAGTTGCGATACGTGATGTGTGCCTTCGCGGCGGCATCCCAGAGATAACCGCCACGCGGGACGTTTGGTCCCACGCCGAAGTCGTAGTCGTAGGCTTCCCGCCGGCCGCCGTAGGTCGCGGGCCAAAACCGTTCGGTGTAGTCGTTGGCAATTGCGGCATCACTCCAGTTATGGCCGTCGGCGCTCACCTCTGCATCGACGTACGCGTTATCGAAGATTCCGAAGCGCCGCGCGATGGCGTGCTGGTTCGGCGTAACCTTCTCTCCGAACCACACCAGTTGCGGGTCGCCGTTGGCGCCGCGTACGTCGCCCAAGACTTGGTCGTACGAGCGATTCTCCTTGATGATGTAGATTACGTGGCGGATTGGACCGCCGGGGCGTACGACGGTTTGTTGCGTGGGAAGAGTCCACTGCGGTGCTGCATTCTCGGCCAGCAGCGCCATGCCGCCGCCGGTGCCGTCGAGACTCATTCCGTCGATGGCGCGGACCGTTCCGTATCGCTGCTCGGCGACGTAACCTTGATTGCGATGCAGATACGGATTGTACTGTGGATTGGGCCGCGTGCCTTCGCCCATTCCGTCGGTAACGAAAAGCGTGCCGTCGGGCGTGACGGCGACGTCGGTGGGATACCATCCCGTTCGCGCCGTCGCCGGCGCCGAAAGCTGCGGTGGCGTGAACCGCAGACGCGCGACGCCGTTCGCGCCGGCAAGCGTCACGTAGATGTCTTTACCGAAAACGGCGACCGCATTGGGCAGCGTACCCCACTCGCCGCCGAATGGTAACGAAAAGCGCGTTCGCCCAACGATTCGCTCCATCTGCGTATCGAAGACTTCGAGCTCGTCGTCGTCGCTCGCCACGATCAAAAGATAGCGGCCGCTCGCATCGAACGCCATCGCGGCCGGATGCCGGCCCAAGGCCGCGGTGCGCACCGCGGCGTCGGAAATTTGAATGACGCGCAGGTTCGATTCGGCGCGCGACAGGGTGTAAAGCGTCGCACCGTCGGCGGAAAATGCCACGGCCGAGGGGTGCGCACCGGAAGGAAACCGCTTCGTTACCGCGGCTGCCTTCAAATCGACCAGCGCAACCTTTGAGTCGCCGTCTCCGGCAACCGCCATAACGCGCCCACCGGGAGCCAACGCGATTGCCGCAGGCCACGAGCCGCTCCCGGTCGCAATGCGGCGAACGTTCCCCGAGTTGACGTCGACGATGTCGAGCGCGTCCTCGTTGCCTCCGGCGACGGCTACGGTCGCGTCGTCCAGCCAAATCGGCCGTCCGAACGCGCCCTTGAGCTTAACGTCGCGCGCGCCCTCGAGCGCCGGAACGTTGAGAATCCGCAGCCCCGGCGGGCCGGCGCCAGCTTCGACCACGGCGATCCGTCGCGCGTCGGGCGAGAGCGCAACGCCTTGCGGCATCGTGCCGACGGTAACGAACGCTCCTTGCGGCGCAGAAAGACGCCACCCTGTCGGCAGCAGCGTCTGCGAGCTTTGCGCGGCTGCAAACAAGGCGGCCAGACCGGTAAAGGCGAGCGCGCGCACGATGAGTTTCACAAAACGTGTTCCTTTGCGGACGAGTTACCACCGAAGGCTCTACCTAACCTTGCGCGAAGCCCGACCAATGCTCGCTCGATGCCCCTCTGCGCTCCTTGCTCTCACGCTGCTCGGGGTTACCGTTCCGGTTACCACTACGCCGCAGCCGGACAACGCCGGTCGTTTAGCCGACCGGCAGTTTCTCGTCACCACTCCGCTGGGCAGCGGTTACGCCCGATACTTCGCAACGTCCTCGCTCGAGGGCGACGCGAGCGTGACGCGAGCCGTCATCATCGTGCATGGCGTTCTGCGCGACGCAGACTACTATTTCGACACGGGTGTAATTGCGGCCGACGATGCGCACGACCTCACCCAAACGCTGGTCATCGCGCCGCAGTTCGTGGAGCGCAGCGAGCTCAAGGGTCACGCGGTCTCGCCGAAGACGCTCTACTGGAGCGGCAAGTGGCCCGGTGGTGCGGACGCGGTCGCACCGGCGGCGATCAGCACCTACGACGTCTTTGACGCGATGCTGGCGCGTCTCTCCGACGTGCGCCGCTTCCCCAACCTGCGCGAGATCGCGCTCATCGGCCACTCGGCCGGTGGTCAGATCGTGCAGCGTTACGCCGTTGTGGGCAAGGCGCCCGAACTTAACGCAGGTGCCCGCGTTCCGGTACATCTCGTCGTCTCCAATCCGTCTTCGTATCTGTACTTCAGCGACTGGCGGCCCGTTCCGCAGCACGCTTGTCCCGATTTCGACCTCTGGCGCTACGGCCTAAGCGGCGCGCCTCGCTACGTCACGGGCAACGCCGCCGATCTCGAGACTCGCTACGTGAGCCGACGCGTAACGTATCTCATGGGGATGGCCGACACCAACCCAAAGGAGGAGGATCTCGATCGCAGCTGCGGCGGAGAAGCGCAAGGCCCGTATCGCTTTGCGCGGGCTAAGTATTATATCGCGTACATCGGCGGCCGGCATCCGGGGGGAACGAATCAAGACTATGCGTTCGTGCGCGGCGTGCCGCACGATAACCGGCGCATGTTCGCTTCGGCTTGCGGTCTTGCCGTAATTTTCGGAAAGCCGCGCACGAGCTGCGCGGCGACGGGCGCCGTCGCCGCAGCCGCTCCCTAGAGCCGCAGCTACTCTTCGACCAGTTCCAACATCTCCGGTCGGTAGCGCTCCCCGGCCGTTTGTGACGCGAGGCCGTCGAGGCGCTCGAACTGCTCCGGCGCGAATTGCAGGTCGAGCGCGGCCACGTTCTCTTCTAAATAACGGACGCGCTTCGTTCCGGGGATCGGCACCACGTCGTCGCCGCGAGAGGCAACCCATGCCAGCGCGACCTGTGCCGGAGTCGCACCAAGCTCGCCCGCAACCTCGCGTACGATTTCGACGATCCGTTCGTTCGCGCGAGCGTTCTCGTGCGAGAAGCGCGGATTGGAGCGACGGAAGTCGTTCTCGGTGAGCCCGCGAACGTCGAGCGCGCCGGTGAGAAATCCGCGCCCGAGTGGGCTGTACGGAACGAAACCAATCCCCAGTTCGCGAACCGCCGGAAGCACCTGCTTTTCAACTCGCCGTTCCCACAGCGAATATTCGCTCTGCAGCGCACTTATCGGATGAACCGCATGCGCGCGGCGCAACGTCTCCACCGATACTTCCGAGAGCCCGAGGTAGCGAACTTTGCCTTGGTCGACCAGTTCCTTCATTGCGCCGACGGTCTCTTCGATCGGCACCGACGGATCACGCCGGTGCAGATAGTAGAGATCGATCGCGTCGACGCCGAGTCGCTCGAGCGATTCATCCGCAACCCGCTTTGCGTTTTCCGGGGTGCCGTTAACGCGCCGCGTAGCGTCGCCGACGGCGAAACCAAACTTGGTTGCGATGACCGCCTCGTCACGCCGGCCGCGCAGCGCGCGTCCCACCAGCCGCTCGTTGGTATGCGGCCCGTAGACCTCTGCGGTGTCGAAAAAATTGACGCCCAGCGCGAGGGCGCGGTGAATGGTGGCGACGGCTTCGTTTTCATCGGCCGGACCGTAGGCGAAGGTCATACCCATGCAACCGAGCCCGAGCTCCGAAACGACGAGACCTTGAGTACCGAGTTTGCGGGTCTCCATCACAGCTTTAATACCCGCTCGGGTTGCGATAGCCGATTTACTCCCGCTGCGCTTGGGTGACCGGCGCGGCCTCGATCCAATCGCCCGCCGTCTTGCACGAACAACTCGTTGGTTAAGCGGGGGCGCCTTCTTTGATGGCCGAGCGAAGCCAGCTTCGCAGCTCTTCGTTGTCGGCGTGCTTGTGCACCGAAACGGCATGCTGCACCGCGGCCTCGACTAATTCGTTGTCGTTGTCGGCCGAGATTGCGATCGAGCAGTTGTTTTCACTGGGATATTGACGACAGTCGATGGACTTGCGGGCCACGAGCGTTCTCCTTGTCCGGCTCTGGGCCGCACGGTTTCAACGTGCCGGCGCCCGGTACCTTACGCGCCGGCCCGCTTACCGCCCGCGAATCCGATGAAGTATCCTATGACCAAACCGGCTATGAGCCAAAGAAACCACGGCAAGTGCATGTGGTCGAACCTCCCTTTTCAGAAACAATGCCACACAAGCGAGCGCCTACCCTGTCGCCGGGACGGCCGCCGCCGCTCGTTCGCCGGTTTCAATCGCACCGTTGACCGTGCCGCCTTGACCGTCGGTAGAGGTCGCTTCACCGGCAAAGAAGAGCGTCTGCTCCAGCGCCGCGCCCAGCATGGCCCGAGCCTCGCCGCCGCCGACGGTGACGTAACTGTACGCGCCGCGCGAAAACGGATCGGCGCTCCAATCGTGCATCGCCGCGCCTTCGAGCTCGTCGCGTGCGAGGGCAGATGCGCCGAGCAGTTCGCCAAAGCGATCGCGCGCGAGTTCGATCAGCTCCGCTTCGCTCGATCCCCGCAGTGCAACCGCTTTTGGTCCGCCTGCCCAGGCCGCGACGAGACGGCTACGAACCGGTAACTGGGTCCAAAATGCCGGAAAGGCACCCTCGCTGCGAAAGAACGCGGCGTCACGATAGCGGCCGCCGTCGATCTCTTCCCAAAACGGCGTGCGAAACCAGAGCACGACTTTGACGACGTGCCCCATCTCGATGTGATGTAGCGCCGTGATTTTATCTTGCGGGAGCTCGGGCTCGAATTTAATCGACGTCGCATCGCCTTCACGGCGCAACACGCCGGCCGGTAGCGTTACGATGCCGGCCGGGGCTTCGATCTTGCGAGCGGTGCCGTCGGACCTTACCGCGTCGACCCGAACGAAACCGCGCCGCCACGCGATTGTGCGCGCGACGGTACGCAAAGCAGTCTCGACGCCGGCAGCGAGGCAATCGCTTTGGAGCCGGGCGACGATGGGCTCGTATCCGAAGAGCGGACGCGCGCTGGTGGAGTCGACGCCGCTCGCCCACTCCGTCGCGATCGACGTGACGCTCGCGACGCACGGGTCGGCGGCTTCGAAACCTTCAACGAA
>DATAPM010000123.1:0-1748 GCA_036265225.1 Vulcanimicrobiaceae bacterium | reverse complement strand
ATCCGGCCAGGCGGCGGGCCGTCGCTTCGGTCGACGTAACGCGAGCGACGGTCACGCCGCGCAGCGCCGGAAAGCCGCGCGAACGCATCCGTTGGACCAGCGCGACGTCGGAACGGGCGCGCTCGATCGTGCGCTTGCCTTGGGGCAGCCGCAGCGGCGTCCCGTCTTCGAGATCGACTTCCATGGTATCGTCGGCGACGACGACTCCGTCACCGATTGCGGCCGCTCCGTCGAAGGCGCCGCCGAGGCCGGCGTTGACGAGCAAGCGATATGGCGCGCGCGAAAGCTCGGCAGCGATCGCGCAGGCGGCCTCGACCGGACCGACTCCCGTGACCAGCGTCGTAATGCCGTCACGGTTGCGCCAAAACGCGAGCTCGGCCTCGACCGCAGTCGCGAGCAGAATCACGGCGCGCCGATAAACTTGTGCGTCTGCAGAGAAAGGCGAAACCGCCGGGGGTGTGCTTTCACGTAATCCAGCGCCAACGCCACGTTCTGCGGCTTGTTGCCTTCGGGTTGCAACAGAATCGTCGGCTTGTCGCCGAACAGCGTGAGGTGCTCCTCGGGAACGCGCCGATCGACGATGAGCTTAGCTTCGTCGGCACGCTGCGCCATGCGCGCATCGACGCGTCGTTTGGGCGAAACGCAGAGCCAAACGTCGGGCGGAAGTTCGGTGAAGATTGTGCCGTTCGACTCGACGTGGACGCGTCGCCCGTCGCGACGCAGCGCGTCGATGAGCGCGCCGGCATCGGCCTGTGCCAACGGCTCGCCGCCGGTCAGCACGACCATCGGGCAATCGTTCCCCATAGCGCGCACCATCGCGACGACTTCATCGACGCCGGCAAAGCGCTTGATCGCGTAATCCGTGTCGCAAAAATCGCAGGCGAGATTACAGCCGGCCAAGCGCACGAAAACGGCCGGCGTGCCGGTCCACGTTCCCTCGCCTTGAATACTGTAGAAGATCTCGGCAAGCGCCAACACGAGTCTATTTTTTAGCCGGCGAAGTCGCTGCGGCGTAATACCGCGCAGGCGGTCGCCGTTTCCCAGAGCACGACCTCGTCGAGCCCGGCGAGACGACGCTCGAGGCGTTGCCAAATCCAGAGGACGATGTTCTCGACGGTGGGGTACTCGATGTGGTCGTTGAGATGACGATGATCGAGCGCCTCGAGGACGGACTCGTCAACGATGCGTTCGATTTCGTCGAAATCTTGAATCATACCGCGGGCGGGGCCGGAGCTTTGAACCGGTCCACGGATCGCGACCTCAAAACGGTACGAGTGCCCGTGCAGTCGCGAGCATTTTCCGGCGTGATCCGGAAGTACGTGGGCCGCCTCGAAGCGGAAGCGTTTACGAATCTGCGCTTAAAGTTCTCCTTGCGGCCCCATGCCTTCGAGGCGACGTTTGAGGTCGGCGAGGAAGCCGCTGGCCACATAGCCGTCGACAACGCGATGATCCAGCGAGAGGCAGCAGTTCATCATCGAGCGGATCGCAATCGTATCGTCGTCGCGCACGACCAGCGTCTTGGCTACCGACTCCATCGTAACGATGCCGGCTTGCCCGGCGTTGATGATCGGCGCCGAAGCCCACGAGCCGTTCGCACCATTATTGTTGACCGTGAACGTCCCGCCGGCAAGATCGTCGACGCCGAGTTTAGCCTTGCGTGCCTTATCGATGAGCTCGCCCGCCGCCACCGCAATTCCCTTGATCGAGAGCTTATCGGCGTGCTTGACGACCGGCACGACGAGGTTGGA
>DATAPM010000122.1:0-2462 GCA_036265225.1 Vulcanimicrobiaceae bacterium | reverse complement strand
TCCCAATGCTCGCCGCCCTACGGCAGAACGACAATGGGCACGAAGTCGGCGATGGACCGCCGTAGCGCAACGGGCCACAGCGCAACCGTTGGCCCCCAACGTCCCTCGCCGCGAGCGGCGTTCCGCGATTTTGGATATGTGAAGTGCGTCGCCCGAACGGTGCGGCAGCGGTCGTCGTTTCGCTCCAACGTCCGCGTGTATAGTCGGGAAACCGGGTGTGGTACAGGGAAAGTGCGCCGCATGCGCCTGGCCTTTGTGAATTACGAATTTCCGCCGGACGGCGGCGGAGCCGGCTATGCCTCCCTCGCGCTGGCCCGTGAATTCGTGGCGCTCGGCCATCAGATCGATTTCGTTACCCGCGGCACTCGCGAGGCCCCGCACACCGAGACCATCGATGGAATTTGCGTGCATCGCGTTCACGCGCACCGTCGCAGTGTCCACGAGTCCGGAATGCTCGGCGCGCTGCTGTTCGTGGCACGGGCAGCACCGCATCTGCGCGCGCTGGCGCGGCGTCATCACTACGATGCGTATGTCTACTACTTTGGGTTACCCACCGGGCTGCTGAGCTTGGTTCCAGGGCCGCACCGTGGGCGGCCCTATCTGGTCTCGCTGCGCGGGTCCGACGTTCCCGGCTTCGAGCCGTCGTTGCATTGGCTGCACCGGCTCCTGCGGCCGATCAGTCATCGTGTCTGGCACCGAGCTCACCGTGTCGTCGCGAACAGCGAGGCACTGCGCACTCTCGCGCTGACTTCGTTCCCGGAGATTCCGGTCGCAGTCATTCCAAACGGTGCCGCGCCGACCCCGCCGCGGACGCAGACCCGCGCCGAAAACGGAGTGCGCGTTCTCACAGTAGCCCGGCTGATCGCCCGTAAGGGGCTCGATACTCTGATAGCCGCGTTGGCCAGAACGCCGCGAGAGGTGTCGCTCGATATCGCGGGAGAGGGCCCCGCCCGCGACGCGCTGATGCGACTCGCGGCCGAACGCGGAGTTGCCGACCGCGTGCGATTTCGCGGTTTTGTCGATCACGCCGGTCTCGCATCGCTCTACGCGCACGCCGACGTATTCGTACTGGCGTCCATCGCAGAGTCCTGCAGCATGGCGCTCCTGGAGGCGATGTCCGCCGGGCTGCCGGTCATCGCGAGCCGCACGGGCGGCACGGTGGAGCTCGTCGACCATGGAGCCAACGGCCTGCTTTTCACGCCGAAAGATGTCGGCGAGCTCGCCGACGCATTGACGACTTTGGCGGACAACGCGCCGCTGCGGCAACGCTTCTCGGATCGTAACCGCATGCTCGTACGTGAGCGGCACTCCTGGCGGGCAATCGCGCTGCAGTACGAGACCCTGCTCGCGGAGGCCCTGAGCCCCGAGCGTGCGTCGGCGCACCGAAAGATCCGCTCCGTCGCGTAGATCCGAAAGAGACGGCTGTTGAACGCGACTGATCGGATTTATGTCGGCGCTAAGCTGCTCACAACGCTGCGCTCGCAGTGGTGGCCGTCGCAGCGCATCCGCGACTACCAAGCCCGCAACCTAGTTCGAATGATGCGGTATGCGGCCACCAGGGTTCCGTACTATCGGCGGCTGCGCCTGAACGCGGAAAATCTCGTAAGCGCGGCGGATTTGCTGCGCTTCCCTCTCGTCAACAAACGCGAAATCCAGCGCGAGCCGGAGGCCTTTCTCGCCCCTGATCCGGCTCGTGTCGATGCATTTTCTTCGCGAACCTCCGGCAGCTCCGGAGAACCCACCACCACGTATTTCGATCGGCGGGCATGGTTGCTGAGCAAGCACGCGCTCAAGATGCGGCGCGTCGCGATGACGGCCGGTCTCTCCCTGCCCAAACGCGTGATGATCATCAGCGAGCAGACGCCCGAGGAGCTGCACCGCGGCGCTCATCTTGCCGGAATCAAACGCGATCTCTTGTTTGGACGGCGGCGGCTCTCGATCCACACGGCCGTGGACGAACACGTCGAGGAGATCGAGCGGTACCGTCCGCATGTCATCTATGCGTTTCCCTCCTACCTGCTGGACCTGATCGGCGCCGCAGAGCGGCTCGGGCGCGGGCTGCCGCAGATCGCGACGCTCTGCACGAGCTCCGAAGTGCTGACGCCCGCCACCCGCGCTCGCATCGAACGAGCGTTTGGGGGGCGCCTCTACGACGTGTACGGCAGCACTGAATTCAAAGAAGTTGCGTGGCAGTGTCGCGCCGGCCGCTATCACACGAATTTCGAATCCGTCTACGTCGAACCCCGGCCGGCGGATACGCCGGCTCCCGTGGTGCTCACGACGCTGTGCAACTTGACGATGCCGCTTCTGCGCTTCGACATCGGCGATCAGGCCTCATTCACCGACGAGCCGTGCCCATGCGGCCGCGCGGGCCAGACCATGCAGAGTTTTCTGGGTCGTGAAGGCGACACGATCGCCTTACCTAGCGGGCGCCGCGTGTCGCCATATGTGTTGACGACCGC
>DATAPM010000121.1:0-2205 GCA_036265225.1 Vulcanimicrobiaceae bacterium | reverse complement strand
ACGCTCGTAGCGGTGGCGTGGCCGCAACTGATACGACCGCTGCTTGACGGCGATTCGCTTTCGTACCATCTTCCCAACGCGGCGTCGTGGGCGCAGTCACATTCCCTGTGGACGACCGCGACGCACTACTGGTGGTATCCGCCGGGTTCGGAACTCTTTGCCGCGGGCATCTACGACGTTGCAAGCCCCTTTGCGCTGCCGTGGTGCGGCTGTGTCGCACTCGCGCTGCTGGGCTTCCGCATCGCCGCTTTCGCGCGCGAAACTCTTACCGCGCCGCCGCTGCTCGCGGACGCACTCGCCGCCGCGACCATTGCCACCTATCCGTTGGCCATTCAGGGTGGAACGCTGCAAAACGACGCCTGGCTCGCGGCTTTCTTTCTCGAGAGTCTAGCGGCGCTCGGTACGACCGGCGACCGTGCCGTCGCGATGCGCACGTTGGCGATGACCGCGCTGATCAAACCGCAAGGTTGGGTCTTTGCCGGAATCGCGCTGGTGACGCGGCGCGCGCCGCGCGAAGTCTGGCTTGCCGTGGCGGCGGTGCTCGGGCTCTGGGTTACGCGCGATGCACTGCTCTGGAATGCAGCGATTCTCGCGCCGGCGAGCACCGCGTACGGCAATATCGCGGGTTCGACGATCGCCGCTCATGGCGGGACCGCATTGTTGCTCCTGCTGCGGGTCGGCGCGTCGATCTCGCCGTTCGCGTTGATTGCGCTGGCGGGAGCCCTTATCGCGCCCGTGCTTCTGCCGAAGCAGCGCGCACTGGGATGGAGCGCGTTCGCTGCGGCGCTGCTTTTCTTCGCCCTTCCGTTCGGCTACGACACATCGGTGGCGCAGCTCGCGACCGGGGCATCCCTGCGCTTTGCCGCGCCGGCCGTTGCTGCCGGGGCATTGGCGCTCGCACCGATCGCCTCGCGCTTTTCGTATGCCTCGATCGCCTTGCTCGGGGCGGCCGCGATTTACGGGGTCGTCTACGTTCTCGGCATCTTTTGGAACGACGGTTCTACGCACGCCGCCTTACCAATCGCGGTTGCCGCCGTCGCGATTACCGCCGCGGTTCGAAATCGCCGGCCCGCCTGGGTACCGGCGGCGGCGTTCGGCGTCGCCGTCGTGGCGACGGCGTATCTCGCCGGGCGCCACCCAATCGACTATTACGCCGACTCATTACGCGTTGGGCCGGTACAGCCGGGAATTTATCGCTGGATCGCGATGCGGCACCCGCCGCAGATTGGCGGTTGGGGATTACGTTTGGGCGTCGTCAACGTTCTCTCGCCGGCGACGCAGACGATGGATTTACCGGACGCCGCGCCCTGCGCGGTCGCGCGGCGCTACGGCGTCCTCCTAGCCGCGGTTGCCCAGAACGAACTGCCGCCGGAACTCAATACGCAACGGCTGAACTCCGCGCGCAGCTGCGGCGCCGTCGCCTACGAGGACCCGATCGCCGTGGTCGCCCACCCCAGTGGAGCGGCTACGACTTCTCGAGCGCAGCCGTGATCCACGGCGCCACGAAGTAACGCCAAAGGATCTTGATCAGCGCCGCTGCCGGAATCCCTAAGATCAACCCCGGGATGCCGAAGAGCTCTCCCCCGGCAAAGACGGCAAACATCGAGCCAATCGGCGACACGCCGGCCGACTGCCCCATAATCTTGGGAACGAGCACGTTGTCGCTGATGCGCGCCATGCCGAACATGATGACCTGAACCCAGACGATCATCCAAACGCCCTGCGGCGCGCTCATCGGTATGGCGATGACCTGCGCGATCAGCATGCCGATTACCGGTATGGCGTAGGCGACTGCCGAGATGATGCCGATGATCAGCGAAAACTTGAAGCCGAGAATCGCCGACGCGACGGCAATGAACGTGCCGGTGATCGCGCTGACGATCACCTGACCGGAGATGTAGCTGCCAAAAACTTCGGTAACCTCGGCGGCAAGCTGGCGTGCCGTCTGCTGGCGGCGCGGCGGAAAGAGCGAAGCGAACCAGTCCGAGATCTGAGTGTCGTTGAGCAGAAAAAATATCGAGAGAACGATCGCCGAAAAGATCATGAAGAAGCCCGTCGCAGTATTGACCGCAATGGCGCCCAACGATGAGATCGCACCGCTGATAAACGCCGTCATCTGCGTCGATCCGATCTTTCCGACGTTGAGTCCGCTCTCGGGGAGCTTGAGCGTCGGGAAGTAGCGTTCCAGCGAGGTTTCGGCCTCAA
>DATAPM010000120.1:0-3662 GCA_036265225.1 Vulcanimicrobiaceae bacterium | reverse complement strand
CGCGCGTCGAGTGCCGCGACGACCCCGCGTGCCTTCGCTTCGCGACCCGTCATGCGCCCGAGGAGAAGTATGGTATCGAACACTTCTTGAAGCGACGACGGTTCCAGCGAAACGATCCGAGCGTCCGATTGGAGTTGCCTCGCCGCGTCGTCAACCACTTCGTACGATACCGCGCACACCGGGCAAAGCTCTTGCGTAACGATCAACTCGGGCCGCAAGCTTTCCAGCAAATCACGATCCAAAGAATAAAGACTCGATCCTTGGTGGAGCGACTCGCGCACGTGCCGGTCGATCTCGGCCGGCGTCGCGTAATCGGGCCCCGCCGACGCGGTCAGGCGCGGCAGCCGCAATGCCTCAACCGGATAATCGCACTCATGCGTGACGCCGACGACTTCGTCACCGGCCCCGATAGCGAAGAGTATCTCCGTCGCGCTGGGTAAGAGACTGACTATTTTCACGCGTAGATTAGTGCAGGTCGTCGAGCGCCGCTTGGGCGCGGTGATAGTTTGGGTCGAGGCTGAGGGCGGCTCGGTATTGCGCGCGTGCTTCGTCGGTTGTCCCGGAGGCGGCGAGCGCCCGGCCAAACCCAAAATGGGCGCGCGCGCTGCCGGGATTTTCGGAGACGTTCTCCGCGAGAAGCGCGAGGGCGGTCTCGATCTGACCCATCTTCAGGCACTGATAGCCGACGAAGTCGACGGCATCGCTAGCCGCCTTGCTGCGAACGTCCACGATGGCGCGGAAGTCACGATAGGTCGCCATCACGGCTTGGGTCTCGGTACGCTCGTCGAAAATTCGCTGGATCATGCTCTGAACCGGCGTCCGGTCCCAGTCCGGCGGGTGGAACATGGAAACGGGCAGATCGAGGTTGATCTCCACGCTTGTTACAAAGCTTTCGGTGAGCGGGCGGCCGCTTTCTTCGTCGATCTCTCTAAACGTATGGGCCCGCATGACACCGGCCTCGGGCCGATAGTCTGAGAAAGCGTTCAGCGTCGTGTAGCGCATCCGTACGCATGCATTGGAACGACGCGTTCCTCGCCGTCGATCATGAACGTCTGCGCGTTAACGAATATGTCCTCACGAAATCCATCGTAGAGAGTCGCGCGCAGCACGTAGCACCGTTGCCCGAGCACGTCGCGCACGCCGCCGAAGGTTAGGGTGGTCCCATGGTCGCGGTACGCCACGAGCGGGTCGTCGATCGGCGCCGCGTGTCGCGCCGCCTGCGCCGCGGCGCCGGTGGTACGGACGACGATGCCTGGGTCGGGGTAATACTCCCAAGCGCTGCCGTCGTAGCCTTCGTGTATCTCTTGCAATGCGCGGCTGGGATCGCCGATGACGCGATAGAACGGTCGCATCTGCGCGGCGTAGGTGTCGATCTGATCGCTGCCCTCGACGTAGCGGCCGCGTTCGACGACCGTGTGAATGGCAGCGATCTTGGTCATCCCGCCGAGCGCCGCGATGTGGTCCGCGACGATGCGATCGATGCTGGGGGGCGGCGTGGCCGGCGCGGCGCCGAGCAGCAGGATGGCTCCGCAGAAAGCGGCCAGGGTGGCGTTCAACCCCGCACTCCGATCGTCATTGGGTCGTCACTCCCCCTGCGCTAGCGAATAGCCCCGCTCGCCGTTGAACGTGTAAAGTCCCTCCGTCTTGATGACGTCGAAGCCGGCGGTGTCGGCAGCCCGCAAGATGTTGACCATGTGCTCGGGAGTAAAAAGCACGCCGTTGGCGGACTCGAAGCGGCAGCACCAGTGGTCGCTCCAGTAGGTATCGGGATTGCCGTTGGGCCACACCTTCGTGCCGCGATTACTGATGGTCGTGAGTTTGACGCCGTCAACGCCCAGCTTCTGCATAACCTCGGCAATCTGATCGGGATTGCCGTCGCGGCGGTCGATGAAGATGTCGACGCCGGCGCGCAGTTTCATCGGCGGCTTGCCGGCCGGCCGGATCGCCAGATTCATCGACGATTCCTTATCGTACTCGACGGCTTTGAGATGCCGCGGCTTTTGACCGAGACGCTCGATGACGGCGTCGCCAAACTCCTTGGTGCCGACCTTTAGCTTCGACGTTCCCTCTTTATAGATGTCGTAGGTATGGATGCCGTCTTCGATGGTGCGTAGCCAGGCGTTATGAACGCGTTCGGCGGCGTCGGCTTGGCCGATGTGCACTAGCATGAGGATCGCCCCGTGGAGAAGTCCCGACGGATTAGCGAGATTCTGACCGGCGCGGCGCGGCGCCGAACCGTGAATGGCTTCGAACATCGAGCAATGGTCGCCGATATTCGCGGAGCCGGCCAAACCTACCGAACCGGTAATCTGCGCGGCCACGTCGGAAAGCACGTCGCCGTAAAGATTCGGCATCACGATGACGTCGAAGGCCTCGGGCGTATCGGCCATCTTGGCGGCGCCGATGTCGACGATCCAGTGCTCGCTCTCGATTTCCGGATACTCGGTGGCGATTTCGTTAAAGGTCCGATGGAAAAGCCCGTCGGTGATCTTCATGATGTTGTCTTTGGTAAAGCACGTGACTTTCTTACGTTTATTCGCGCGAGCGTATTCAAACGCGTATCGAATGATCCGTTTGCTGCCCGGCCGCGAAATCAGTTTGAGGCACTGTGCGACCTGATTCGTCTGGCGGTGCTCGATGCCGCCGTACACGTCCTCTTCGTTCTCGCGGACGATGACGACGTCCATTCGCGGATGCTTGGTCGCCACGTAAGGATGCAGCGACATGCATGGCCGGACGTTGGCATACATGCCCAGCGTCTTTCGCACCGTAACGTTGAGGCTTTTAAAGCCCCCGCCTTGCGGCGTGGTAATGGGCGCCTTTAGGAATACTTTCGTGCGGCGCAGCGACTCCCACGACGACGGCTCGATGCCGTTGCTTAAGCCTCTATTATAAATCGACTCGCCGATCTCGATCCGTTCCAGGTCGAGTTCGGCGCCGGCCGCTTCGAGAATGCGCAGCGTAGCGGTCATAATCTCGGGACCGATCCCATCGCCATAGGCGACGGTCACGGGGGTTTTCTTTGCCGTTTGGACGGTGGTGGTCACTTCGTTCTCCTAAAGCTGGGGCGGCGGCGGCTTTTGGTACGCGGTCTAGCGCCGCCAATCCTGGGCGTTCCACGCTTCACTGATGCCGTTCGGCATGAAATACCGCAGGTCGGCCGAGTGGGCGTAGCGCAGCGATTGATCGTAAATGAAGGCGGCCGGCGCGTCGGCGAGCAGCAGCGATTCGACGCGCGAATAGGCGCGTTTGCGCGTGGCGCGGTCAAACGTCGAAAGGGCAGCGCGTTGTGCGGCCTCCATTGCCGGCGAACAGTATCGAGCGATGTTGTTGCCCGCCGGCGGTATCATCGCGCACGACCACTGCGATGAGTTGTCGGGATCCGAGCCGGAGACCCAGGCGTACATCGCCAGGTCAAACTTTCCGGCGTTGAGGATCCCGCCGTTTTGGGCAGCGGCGTAAAGCGTTGCGTAATCGAAACCCTTGAGCTCGAGCTCGATGCCCAGCGCGCGATACATTTGTTGGATTTGCGCCGTGATGGTGCGGACCGTCTGACTCTGCGTCCCATAAACGAGGAGCAGCGAGAGACGGGAGCCATTGCGAACGCGCACGCCGTCGGGGCCTACGTGCCACCCCGCTGCATCGAGCAGCTGCTTAGCTAA
>DATAPM010000119.1:0-6228 GCA_036265225.1 Vulcanimicrobiaceae bacterium | reverse complement strand
GCAGCCGCAGATCCGCCGACGACCCGTTCCCCCAACTGAGTGGCCGGCCCGCGTGAGCTACCGAAGAAAGAGGAACCTTACATAGGTGGTTTCATCATTGTTGCGCCCATTGCGTCAGCTTGCGACTTGCACATCATCTTTACGCTGTTCTTCTTCATCATCGCTTGCTTTTGGTCAGTAGTCATACCGGCCATTTTTGCCTTCATCTGAGCCTGGGTCATGTACATCTTCTTTGTCATGTTCACGCCGACGACAGGGTCACCTGAAGCGCACTTGGGCATCGTCATCATCGGAGCTGCGGTTGACATGCTGCTTTGAGCCTGACTCGGTTGCATGCTTACGAGTAACATGCTCATGGCCATAAGCAGACCTGTTGCGATATATTTCAAAATAAATCTCCTGAAAAATGAATCTAGTTTAGAGCGGGCTTCCGATCAGTGATAAGAGTACGCCCGACGGACTGTCTTGGATGCCTCTTTATCTAAGACCGGCCCAGCAACCAGCCAACAAGCTGCTTGGCTCTTGAGCGAAGGTCTTCTCACGAATTCGTTTTCAAGTAAGAGTTTCTCTCCGAATTCCCAGCCGCTATAAGTTTCGCGCGGGCGCGCGCGCTGGGGCTGTGCAAAAGTCGCCGAATGCTCGGGAACACTGACGGCTATATTCGGCATGATCGGCGGCGCAGATGCTCCTCGAACCTCAGGCGAACTTTCTCAAGGTGCGGATTCAACCTGCAAGCGACATTTGTCCCGTCATTTATCGAACCAAAAGCCACCAGCAACCAGACAAGTACGACGGGGCGGGTCGCGCCAGATTCTACTGGAGTTCTTAACATGTCATAGCCCAGCGGAGCCAGGTGGCTGGGTAGTGAAGGTGTAGTTACGTAATCCTGCAAGCAAAATCACCTCGTTTCCTTAATCTCTAAATTGAGGTCTGATCCCCATGCCCTCGCGCTTCGCACGATTATTGACTGCAGTGGTCGCCGGTGCACTCGCAGCCTGCTCCGCAAACGGCACGCCTTCGGCGACGCCGAGCCTTGGGGGCGTCTCTTCGAGGATTCTGCCCTCGGGCGAACACGTGGTTCGCGCCGGCGGGCGCGAGATTCGCTTCGCCGGTCCGATGCGCAACGCGCAGACCGGCCGTTCGTGGATGGATCCGGCGAGTAAGAAAAAGCCATTCTGCACGGCAGCTCGTACGATGGCGGCTTCATCAACATTTATAGCGAGAAGGGCATCGGCCAACAGCCGATCGGGCAGCTCACCTCCGGTCTCCTCAGCCCGCACGGCATGTTCGTCGACAAACGCCGCGATCTGTGGGTCGCCAATACCAACGCCTTTAATATTGTCGCGTTTAGGCGCGGTGCGGCCGTGCCATACCGGACGCTCAACGATCCCGGTTATTACCCCATCTCGGTCGTCGTCGACAGTCACGGAACCGCGTTTGCGGCAAATGCGCAAGGCTCGAGCGGTCAGCCCGGCACCGTAACCTACTGGAAGAAGGGCGATACCAATCCCACCGGCACGGTAGCGATTGCCGGCCTTCAGCTTGCGCTCGGCATCGGCGTCGACGCCGGCGATAACGTTTACGTTTCGTATATTCCGACGAGCGGACCGCCGGCCGTTGCGGTCGTTGCTGCGGGAACGACGACCGGACAACCGCTGGGAATCGGCGGCGCGTCGATCAGCGACATCACCTTCGACGCGAGCAAGAACCTCGTAATGGAAGATGAGTACGGCAGCCTCGGCATCTGGGCGCCCCCTACAACAGCGGACCGAGCCGCACGCTCCCGGCCTTCGGCAACGAGCCGACGCTCAATAAGAAGCAGACTGAAGTATGGATCGCCTATGCAAACTTCTCCGACCCAATGATCGAAAGCTACGATTACTCTAGCGGACAGCAGGTCGACGTGATCACGGCCGGATTCAACAACACCGCCATCCCCTACAGCGTCGCGGTCGACCCGGCAGCCAAACCCTAGCGGCGGGCGATCGTTCCCCACAGCACGAGCGCTTGAGCGGCCGCGGCGGCCCGCGTTAACGTCGGCCTTCCGCGGGTGCGCGACCGCGCACGGCCCTTCCGAAAACCACAGGAGCGTCAGCGAAAGCGCTCGGCAGCATCGCCAAGCTCCTCGCGACGCGCACCGTCGAAACCGTCGCGGGATAAGATTTCGCCGCACGTTTCGAGATGCGCGCGAGCGCGATCGAACCGGTGTGCCCAAGCCTGCGCTTCGGCCAGTCGCAGCAGCGCTTCGCAGATAACGTCACGATCGGCTCCGCTCGAAAGCATGTCTTCGAGAATCGCTTGTGCGCTGGCCGCTTCACCGAATCGGCTAAGTCGGCGGCGCGAGTTACCAGGCGGAGGCGAAATCGCTTTCTACCCCGGCGCCGCCGGCGCGTTATAAGCGGCGAAGAACGCGTCGTGCGCGAGCCGCTGCTCGCGAAAGAACTGCCGGTCCGAAAGGCCCGGAACGCCGGCAACGCGCCGGGGATCGTGGCGCTTCACATCGACGCGCACCAAGATCGCGACGGCGCGAGTCTTGCGCGGAGCGGCAATGGTACGAAACGCCTCGCCGACGCGATCGCCGATTGGGCGCAAAAACGCCCCGCCGGCTTTGCGACCAAATCCTGAAACACCCTCGACGACGATTGGCCACCGCTCCTCGTCGAGCAGGCATCGGCGGGGCGGTAATCAACGAGCAACCGATGAGACAGCTTCCTTCGGTCTCTTGGTTTGCCGGCGTATTGGTAGCCGCGGTCGCCGTTGCTGGGTGCAGCGGCGGATCGCAAACGCAGCCCACCGCGAACGCGCAGTTGCTTAGACGAGGCGCGTCGTGGATGGCGCAAGGCCTCGCGAAGCGCGATCTTCTCTACCTTACGGACGACGGCGACGGCAACGTGTACGTGTATTCGTTTCCCGATGCAAAGCTCCAGGGGACGCTGACCGGCTTGAGCGTCCCAGCGGGTGAATGCGTTGACAAAGCGGGCGACGTCTGGATCGTGTACGAGGGTACCAACGACATCGTCGAGTACGCACACGGCGGCATGATCCCGATCGTTACCTTGACCGATCCCGACAACGCCCCGGAAGGCTGCTCGGTAGATCCGACGACGGGAAACCTCGCCGTTGCCAACGCCCAAACGTTGAGCGCCGGCCCCGGAAGTGTCGGCGTATACGCACACGCTCAGGGCACGCCGACGCTCTACACCGACAACCAGATGAAGTTCGTTCTGTTCGTGACGTACGATGACAGAGGCAACCTCTACGCCGATGGAGTCGACTCGTCGCTTGCGTACCGACTGGCCGAGCTTCGCGAGAACGCCGGGACGCTCATCCCAATCGCGTTCAACCAGAACATCGTCCAGCCCACCAACATTCAGTGGGACGGCAAGTACTTAGCCGTTGGAGACGGAGGCGGCATCGTAGGGACGAGCGCCCCGGTGATCTATCACGTCAAAGTCACGCACTCCGCTGGCACAGTGGTCGGCGAGACTCCGCTGACCGGTACGACGGGGATCTTTCAGTTCTTCATCCAAGGCAACACCTTCATCGGGCCCAACCTCGGCAACGAAAACGTTATGTTCTGGAAATACCCCGCCGGTGGTACGCCGACGAAAGCGATCGGCGGATTCAACGATCCGTTTGGCTCGGCGGTCAGCAAAGGTAAGAAATAAGCCGGCGAAGAGGGAGATCGCCGCGTCGCTCGCGCTGACTGGCCGGCTATTCGAATATTAGCACGCACATATCGCTTCATCGCGGTGAGCCACGACGCAACGAATGTTGCTCGCCGAACATCTGTCACGCCGTTACCCGACACTTGTGACGACGTTACCCCGAACGCTTGTTATGCAGGCCATTTTAGACGACGACGCGACTAATCGAGCAAAGTAGCGACGTAATCGGGATCCTCGACTCGGCATCGATTGGGCAGCAAATGTTCTCTGAACTGGCATCGATGGCGGGCAACGATAGCTCCCTCCCGAGCTATACGCGTAACGGTCAGCGCTCAGGTAAGGACAACGGACTTGTAAGCGCGATCCTCACGAAGCCAAGAGGAAATGATCTTTCAAGGATCGCGTACTTGAGCCCATGAGTGGTCGAGGTGCTCACCATATGTCGGTCGTCTGTTGCCTTTATGCGAAGACGTGAAGAAAGGCTAAATGAAACCGAGATGCGCGTCGAGGCGCGCTGGTGTCACCAGCGCGTCGAGGCGCGCTGGTGTCACCGCATCACAGGCGAGCTCGTTCATCATGAACGCGTCGTCCGCGACGTCGAGCCATCTCGAGGAGCTCTTGTCTGGAAAGCCGCCGGAATCATCCGGCGGCGACTCGAATAGGATGGTCATATGGGGAATCCTGGCAAAAGCACATTCCCTTTGAAGGGGGTGGATGTCTACGCGGATGACGAACGGGCTAAGAGCTCCGGGCCCATCCCGCAGAACCCTCATCGCCTCGGCGGGCGCGATGGCGGCCCTCGGGTTTAGCGGCCGCTCCGCGGTCGCGCAGCCGGCTCCCAGCGCAACGCTTCTCTCCGAACTGAAAACCGGCATCCCACCGGACGACGGTTTAGCCCACCCCGTTCCCTACACACCGCCTTTGGGTATCGGGAAGGACCGCGCACTGGCGTTGAGCGGTGGTGCGATCTACCTCATCTCCTGGTATTCGGGCTACTTCACTGCGTTAGCGCAGAACGGTGTCGATCTCAAACTCGCCGACGTAATGGTCGGCACGTCCGCCGGGACCCTAGCGAGCTACGCAATTTTAATGGACCAGCTCGCGCGGATGAAAGCCGAGACGGAAGTGCTCGGAGCGTATCCGGAATCGATGAACTACTCGCTCAACCCGCCGTTTAGTTCGCAGCGTGCGGATTACGTCGGAAACTCACTCCTGGCCGGAAGCCTGGCAGACATTCAGGAGCTCGGCCGTGCGGCCATGGCTACCCACACCAATCCGCTGCATGAGTGGCAAGCGCTGCTGAATCGATTGACGGGCGCCGGAAAGGCGTGGCCTTCACCAAAATATCATACGACGGCGATAGACTGTTATACTGGTCAACGCTTGGTTGTCGCGCAGGAAAACCATATCCCCGCGATCGACGCGATTTCCGCCTCTTCATCGTGGCCAGGATTGGCAGGACCGACGTCGCTGAAGGATCGCCGCTGCATGGATGGTGGAACGTGCCAATCCTCAACGCACGCAGATGTGCTGGGCGGAGCGAAGCGCGTGCTGATCGTGTCGCTCGCATCCGGAAACGATGTGAAAGACAGCGAGCAGGGCTTACGGCTAAGTCATTTCCCGAACACGCTCTTTCAGGAGATCAAGGATCTCAAAGCGGGCGGCTCCAAAGTGATGCTCATCGTCGCCGGTTGCCCGCCAGGATACGCCAAGGTTAACCTTGTCGACCCGGCTTTGATCCCAGTCGCGATTAAATACGGCAGCGACCGCGGCGCTTCGGACGCTCCTAAGATTAAGGCATTCTGGTCGTAGCTTAGATCGGGGCTTCGCTCTTGCGTGACGGCGATATGGAGCAGCTCTTCTCGCCCCAGCCGCTAACTCAAGAAATCGAATCGCGAAGAGCAGCGCCGAGGGTGGCGACTGGATTCTTCCGCCCGAACACTTATCACGGGCACCTCATGAGCAGTTCCAGCCGCAAACCCCAGGAAATCGGTCTTGAACGCGAGTGCCGATGGCGACTGGAGAGCTCGCCTTTGCACTCCTCGCCATGGGAGCGACGCCTCGGCGTCGCGGGCCCGGTTCGAACTGCTCGCCGCGCTCGCCGGAGTACGGGCAGAGCCGAGAGCAGATCCGGACGTCGGGCTCGACCTCGTCGAGGCACCCTTCGTACTGACTGCCACGATTGTTTGCCGCCCCGGCACGCGAGCGTATCATACATGCCAAGGGGGCCGCTTCAAGCGACTGCGACTTAGGGTCGTCCCGAACACTTGCATCGCTCGCGGGCGCCTTGAGCACTCTGTTGACGAGTCGTGGTACGCGCGCGTTAGGGCTTGATCGAAAGCTCGGCCCTGCATGGCCCACCGATTCAGGGTCAGCTCAAAATACATGTAAGGTCCCTCAGGGTAGCACCCTCATCTGCTGACAGCCGCGCCCTGTGCGGAGCATTGGCACGCCAGCGTGCGTGTTGGTGAGTTGGAACCGGCGGCGATTTCGGTCACGCTGGATTCGCCGTTGGCCTGATACACCGCACCCTGCGGCGTAACCCACGTCAAACCGTACG
>DATAPM010000118.1:0-15526 GCA_036265225.1 Vulcanimicrobiaceae bacterium | reverse complement strand
TTCGTGCCGCAGCCGCCGCAAAGCATCTACTTCTTTACGCCGTTTGTTTCGTTCAAGTGCCCGGTCGATAAATCGACCGGGACTCCGGTGCAGACGGTCCATCCGAACGGCACCGACGGCATCTTGCTGACCAACAACTATCCCTCGAGCTACAGCGTCGCGTACGTTTTGCCGCGTGTCTCGGCGACGTACACGGTGAATCCGGACACCGTGCTTCGCGTTTCGGCCGGCCGCTACGCTCAACAACCCCAGAACTACGAAATCCAGTACAACACGGCGCAGCCGAATCTCGCCTCGACGTTGCTCGGCTTCATTCCCTTCGGCTATAGCTCGCCGCTGCACGAAGCGCAGCCGCAGTACTCCAACAACTACGACTTCTCGTACGAGCATCACTTTAAGGGCACCGACGTCGCGATGAAGCTTACCCCGTTTTATCGCTATGCGACCGGACAGCTCTACGAAACGCCGAACCTTCCGAGCCTCGGCGTCTCGCCGTCGTTTAACGCCGGCACGCAGCGGGTTGACGGCGTCGAGTTGCTCGTCACCAAAGGCGACTTCACCCGAAACGGTTTCTCGGGCACTTTCTCATACACGTACACCAACTCGGCCGAGAAATGGGATAACTACCTCAACAGTAACGTCGGTCCGGTCGACCAATATAACCAGGACATCCAAGAGTTCAACGCCCTGACGAAGGCTGGGGGTGGAGCGCCCTGTTATAAAGCCAACGGAAAGGGCAAAGGCGAACCGAGCTGTCCCTCCGACTCGATCCTCAATCCTTACTACTACATGTCGCCGGAAGCATTGCTTGGCCCCCATGACTGGTACGCACCGGGGCTTGATTACCCGTACATCTCGCCGAACACGTTCGCAGTAGTTCTGAACTACCGGCACAACAAGCTCGCCGTGACGCCGGCGTTCGAGCTGCTCGAAGGGACGACGTACGGAACGCCGGCCGACGTCCAGGGGCTCGATCCACGCAGCTGCTTCGTAAACCAGGGAACGATCGGGATCAAAGGCGTTAATCCGCGGACCGCCGACTACACGTCTTGCGGAAAAGCGTTGACCAGCGACGGCACGAGTCCGGGCTATCTCTACATTCCCAATCCTCAAACCGGGACGTTCGATACGTTCGGACAGTTCCGCCAGCCCTGGCAGTTCAATCTCGGCGTGCAGGCTTCGTACGACTTTACGCCGCGGATTTCGGGCAAAATGATCGTCACCAACCTCCTCAACCAGTGCTTTGGCGGATCGAGTGTGCCGTGGAGCGCGGCGTATCCGCCCAACAACTCCATCTGCGGTTACGTCTCTAACACGTTTTACAACGGCGGTCACTTCTATAACGGCACGAGTCCGAACGACACCAAAGCTAACGGCGTTCCGGAGAATAAGTATTTCGCGAACTCTTTCGTGCCCACGTACGGCGACCCGTCGTCGGGTAACTATCCCCTTGCGCTAAATCTTTACTTTGCGTTGCAAGTAAAGCTCTAACGGCGTGGAGGCTCGCCGCACAGGGCCTTCCTGGTGGCTGCTCGGGGCCGTTTTGGTTTACGGCCCCGTCGCGCTCTTTCTTGACGGCCGCGCTCGCGCGCCGTGGCCCGATCAGTATGCGATCGGCGCGGTAACCCTCGTCGTGCTGTGGCTGGCGTCGCGCAGTCTGCCGGCGGGCGGCCGCAGCACGATCTGGATATGCGTTGCGGTGGCAAGCGGATTCGAGGCGCTCGGCTCGCAGGTTTGGGGCGGCTATCACTATCGCTTCGGCGGCATTCCGGCATTCGTGCCGTTCGGTCACGGCTTGATCTACGTTTTCGGAATCGGCTTGGCAGCGACGGATCTGGTGCGCCGCCACGAGCGGCCCTTCACCCTCGCAGTTTTGGCGATCGCGGTCGCGTGGGCCATCGGCGGTCTAACGTTACTGCCCGCGGCTACCGGGCGTACCGACGTTCACGGTATACTCTGGCTTCCGCTCTTTGCCTACGTGCTGCTCTTCAGTCCGCGCCGCGCTTTTTTCGCCGCGCTCTTCATCGCGACGACCGACGTCGAGCTTTTCGGAACGTGGTTCGGCAGCTGGAGATGGCTCGAGTTGACGCCGTGGGTGAACGTAACCTCGGGAAACCCGCCGTCAGCCATTGCCGGCGGCTACGCCATCATTGATGGTACCGTCATGATGGTCGCGCTCGCGTTGCGCGCCGCGGTCGCCGCCGCGCAGGCGCGGCTTCTCGTGCCAAACCAAACGTAGGAGCGGCTTTCGGCTTGACGGAAGGCCACGGGTACATGGAAACGATCGACCGACGCGACTTTATCATTGCCGGCGCCGCTACCGCCGCCTTGGCCGCCGCTTCGCCCACTCCGACGCGGGCCGCATCCAATGGTGCCGTCTTTCTCACCACCTGGGATTACGGCATTCCGGGCAACGCGCGCGCCGCGCAGGTGCTCGACGCGGGCGGCACGCTGCTTGACGCCGTCGAGAAGGGCATCAACGTCGTCGAAGACGATCCGAACGTCGACACCGTCGGTTACGGCGGCTTTCCCAACTCACAAGGGGAAGTGGAGCTCGACGCCGGCATCATGGACGGGACGAAACATCGCGCCGGGGCCGTGTGCAATCTGCACAAAATCAAGAATCCCATCTCGGTTGCGCGTCTGGTGATGGAGAAGACGCTGCACACGACCATCGCCGGCGACGGAGCGCTTCAGTTTGCCATCGAGATGGGCTTCCAGCCGATGCAGTTGCTGACGCCCAAGAGCCTCGAAGCGTGGCTCAAGTGGAAGAATACCCCCGGGCACGAGACCTTTTGGGCAGATCGCAATCATCACGACACCGTGGGAATGCTTGGAATTGACGGTCGCGGTAACGTCGTTGCCGGATGTTCGACCAGCGGTTTGGCCTGGAAGATTCCGGGGCGCGTTGCGGATTCGCCGCTGGTTGGTTGCGGTTACTTTGCCGACGCCACGGCCGGCGCGGCCAGCGCGACCGGAAACGGTGATGTGATGGCTGCGTACTGCACCTCGATGTTCCTCGTGCAGGCGCTGGCGCGCGGCGCGCATCCGCAAGAGGCGTGCGAAGAGGTCATGCGCTACATGAGCAAGACCGCCCCGAATCTGCGCGACGACATGTATTGCGTGATCGCGCTCGATATGAGCGGCCGGATCGGCGCGCTGTCGATGAACTCCAAGCAGCCGCTGCAGTACTCGCTCTGGCAGAACGGTAGCGGCGCGCTCCACAGCGCTCCGGCATTTCTGGGATAAACGGCTTCCAAATGACCCCAGCGATCTGGCGAAGCGGCGTCGGGTTAGCGCTCTTCTTGGTTTTAACATGGGGCGCGCCGTCGCGGGTCTCTTCGCAGACCCTCAACGTTCCGATAGACTCGGGTATCCGGCCGATTCAGACCGAGACCCTCTTCCACGCTTTCTTTACGAACTTTTTTCACGAGAGCGACGGCACGACGTACGTGCAAACCGGAGATATTCCGGCGATGTGGCTGCGCGATTCGGCGGCACAAACCATACCGTACATTCGTTTCGTCGGTTCGTTCGACAGGCTGCGTCCGGTATTTAACGGCGTGATTCAGCGCGACGCAAAGAATATTCTCGTTAATCCCTACGCCGAGGCGTTCAGCGCCGACTACCACGTCTGGGAGGACAAATGGGAGATCGACTCGCTGGCGTGGCCGGTGATGCTCGTCTTCGTCTACTACGCCAACACCGGCGACCGGACGATCTTTACCCCGACGCTGCACACGTCGATGCGCACCATCGTCGCGACGCTGTCGTGCGAACAGCGTCACGCGTCGTGCAGCCATTACTCGTGGCCCCAACCCGTACCGACGCACGAAGAGTACAATCCGGATACGGGGCTGATCTGGAGCGCCTTCCGCCCGTCTGACGATCCGGTAACCTATCGCTTCAATATTCCGCAGAACGCCATGGCGGTCGTAGCGATGCGGCTGCTGGCGCGATTTGCGCGCGAAGCCTTCAACGACGACGACCTTGCCCGGCAGGCGACGACGATCGCGGAACGGGTACAGACCGGCGTCTTGACTTACGGGCGCACCTACAGCCCGCGCCACGGCGGGTGGATGTACGTTTACGAGACCGACGGTTACGGGCACGACAATATGATGGACGACGCGAATATCCCCAACCTTACCGCGCTGCCGTACGTCGGATGGTGCGCCACTAACGACCCCGTTTATCTGAATACGCGCAGCTTTACGCTGAGCGCCAACGATCCGTACTATTTCACCGGAAAGTACGCGATCGGTCTGGGCAGCCCGCACACGCCGAAAGGTTGGGTTTGGCCGCTGGGCATCATCGGGGCGGCGCTGACGACGACCTCGCGCGCCGATATTTCACAGGCGATCGTAATGCTCGATCAAAGCGATACTCTCAACGGGCTGATGCACGAATCGGTCGATCCCAACGATCCGGAGCGCTTCACGCGACCTGAATTCGGCTGGGCCAACGCATTTTGGGCCGACCTGCTCTTTCGAACCGTCGCCGGCTTTCCGGCTACGCCGCTCGGCTTGGTCAGCACCGTAACGCCCCACGAAACGCTGAGCGAGATTCCGACGATCACGTCGCTACCGACGCAGATATCCGATCGTGGCGAGGTGATCCGCACGTTCGGCGACTTGCTCGCCAAGGATCCCCGCACGTGGTAGCGTTGCTGCTCGGCGCCGTTGCCGGTCTGCGCACGATGACTGCACCGGCCGTCTTGCTGCTGGTGCGGCAGCCGTCGCGCGCGGCGGGCGTGCTCGCCGTCATGGCGCTAGCCGAGTATGCCGGCGATCTTTATCCCAAAGCGCCCGCGCGAACCGCCCCGGGACCGTTGCTCGCGCGCATCGCCAGCGGAGCCTTTTGCGGCTGGTTCGTTAGCGGCTCGGGCGCGAGGACGCGCGCCGTTGCTGGAGCGTGCCTCGGCGCGCTCGGTGCGGTTGCCGGCGCCTACGCCGGATTATCGTTACGCCGGCGCGCTATGGCGCGAATCGGCGCAGTACCGGCGGCGATCGCCGAGGACGTCGTCGCGCTCGCAAGCGCGGCGCTCATCGCCCGCCTTTAATGCCCGAACGCGATGTCGTTTGGTCCGCTTAACGTCGTCTTTGCGCCGGCGATTTTGCGCAACGGCTTCGCGTTGCCGTTCGCGGTACGAGCGTACTCGTCGATGCCGCCGCCGTCGAAATCCGCCGCCCAAATGTGGTCCGCCGCATCGGCCGCGACGCCGGCCGTCTCCGCTACGCTGGTGATGTTGGCAACCGGCGTAGCGTTGCCCTTAGCGTTCTTTGCAAAAACGAGGATCTTGGAGGTCTCGTCCGCCACGAGAAGGCGCCCTTTGGAGTCGAAAGCGATAGAGAACGGACGTCTGAGCTTGGTGTTGGATCCGGCTATCGTTATCTTAGGCTTGGCGTTGCCGCCCGCGCCGCTCGCGAAGCCAACGATGGATGCCGAGCCGATGTTGGCGACAAAGAGGCTGCCTTGCGAGTCCATTGCCATGCCGACCGGTGTGCTGAGCTGTGTTTTGTCACCGGAGATAGTATCGATAGGGACGACGTTTCCGTGCGCGCCGGGCGGATACTCCGTTATTGCCGCATCGGAAAAGTCGCTTACCCAGAGGTTACCGGACGGATCGACCAGGAGCCCTTCGGTCGGACCGAGATGCGAACTCGAACCGCCGATAACTCGTTTTGGCTTTGCGTTTCCGTTCGCGCCGGGAGAAAAGACTTGCACTTGGGTTCCGCTGTCGTTCGCCGCGTAGATATATCCCGAGCCATCAATGGCGAGCGAATCGGGATCGGAAAGCTGTGTCTTGGATCCCGAGATATTCACGGCAGGCGCCACGTCTCCCGAAGCCTTGACCGAAAAACCGAGGACGCTTGCGCCGCCACGATTGGTAAAGACCCGCACGTTCTTCAGCGGTTGCGCCAGCGGCGTTTCGGCTGTCGGTGCGATCGCAGGATTGGTGCCTCCGCAGGCCGGCAATAATAAGACTAATACGAGCGCAGAGAGAGCGAAAAGTTTCATCTTGGTGCCTCCCCTTTAGCGCTTATTTTAGCACGCCGGCCCCAGGCTTAAGCAAGCGACCCTCGAATAGGGAATGTCTTCTATTCAGCGCCTTGAGAAAGGTTCGATTTTATGCGCACGATGTTGACATTTCAGATTCCCGCCGAAGCGGGTAACGCGGCGATCAAAGAAGGCCGGCTCGCAAACGTGCTCTCCGAAACGCTCGACAAACTCAAACCCGAGGCGGCGTATTTCACTGCGATGGCGAGCGGCGGACGCGGCGGCTATGTCGTCTTCGATCTAAAGGATCCCAGCGACATCCCATGGGTCTGCGAGCCACTCTTCCAGGAGCTCGGCGCCACGATCGATCTCTCGCCGGTGATGACCGCGGACGACGTTGTGAAAGGTGTCGCTAAAGCGATGGGCGGCTGAGCGCGTCAGCGTAGATACTGCGCGAGAAAGTCGATCCAGTAGTGGAAGACGTCGACGATCCGCACCAGGTCGCTGGGAAAGTGTCCCGCGATCGGCCAGACGCGTAACGTTGCGTTCTTTCCGTTGTCGCGCAGCGCGCGCCAGTACATCGAGGTCGTCGCGAACGGATCGCGATTATCGCCCACGTCGGAGAGGAGCAGCACCGGCGTATTCACGTCGCGCGCGTACGTTATCGCCGAAGCGCGCCGCCATTCCGGCGCGTTGTTCTTCACGAATGGGGAACCATGGAAGAGGTCGGCGTCGCCCAGGCTATCGTCCGCCGTTCCGTAGTCGGTGATCCAGTCGTTGACCGAAGCCCCTGAGACGGCGGCCTTCCAAACGTGATACTTCGAGATCATCCAAGCCGTCATAATTCCGCCGTACGACCATCCGGAAACCGCTAATCGCGAGTCGTCAACGATGCCGCGCGCGCGAACCGTTTTCAGCGCCGACATGATATCTTTCCCGGGCCCGTCCTCGGGGTCGTAGAGAATGGCGCGCTGATATTTTATTCCGAGGTTCGGCGTGCCGCGATAATTGGGACGCAGGACGAGCCACCCGCGCGCGGCCATCACCTGCGCCCAAAAATCAAAGCAGAGCATCGTTGGATCGTCCGGCCCGCCGTGAATATAGACAACCAACGGATACTTCTGCCCGTTGGAAAAACCGGGCGGGTAATAAAGCACGCCGTCGGCCGTGACGCCGGTCGTGGTTGGAAAGGCGAGCGCCTCGGCTTTGCCCCAATCGGCCTGCGCCAACGCGGCGTTGAAGTCGGTAACTTTAGTGGTGCCGCCGGCGGCCGCGTAGCGAAAGAGCTCGGGCGGCTGTTTTGTCGAGCTTGCAACGAACACCATCGTGCCGTCGTTGGAAAGCGCGTGACTTAGGCTTGGCGTGCTCGAGCCTCCGGTCGTGTTGAGCGGAAATCCCGGAACGACGCTGCCAAGGTCGATCCGCAGCGGCGCGCCGCGAAGCGGAAGGCGGTACAGAGCATTGGTTAGGTGGTCCGGCGCCGTCACGACGAGGCTTTGCGAGCCGGTCTCCCACACGGCGTCGCCGATCGGACGATCGAGAGAGGTTCCAAACGGCTCGCCCGCGCCGCCGGACGGCGTGGTGAGATACGCTTGTGTGAGATTTACCTGAGGATCGCCGTCGGAGTAGAAGTAAACGATGTGCTTTCCGTTGGGGGAGAAGAGCGCTCCGCCTTCCCACATCGTGCGGCCGGTCAACGATCGCACGCTTTTGTTCGCGACGTCGAGTAGCGCGACGTGCGAATAACTTTGGTCGTTAAGGATCGCGTTGCGACAGAGTGTGAAGGCGATGCTCTTGCCGTCGGGCGACCACGAAAGCGAGGAGCCGTCGCAAACACTTTGCGCGCCGGCGGTGAACTGGGTCGAGACTTGGGTATCGAGGTCGAGGATAAAGAGGTGTTGCGCCTGCGGTTCGCCGCGCGCGACGATCGGCTCGGTCGTAAAAACGAAACTATTGCGGAAACGATCGGCTCCGGTTCGCTGTGGCAATGGGTCGGTCGCGGAGTAAACGACAGCGCGACCATCGGGGCGCCAAGCGAACTCCTCCACGTCCGTTGCGGAGTGGGTTACCGCGTGCGCGTCGGTGCCGTCGAGAGGCATTATGAAAACTTGCGTCGTGTCGTCGTTGTCGGCCAAAAATGCAAGGTAGGTGCCATCGGGCGAGAATGCCGGCGAGCCGATGTCCTTACGACCGGTCGCCACCGTCCGCCGGACGCCGGTCGCCAGATCGACTATGACAAGCGAGGAATCCCAGCGGGATTCATCCCAAACGGCATTCGAAACGGCAAGCGCCGCCAGCTTTCCATTTGGTGAGATCGCCGGATCTCCCAGCCGAACGAAGGAGCGAAAGTCATCCTCAGCGGCGGATCGCGCTGCTGTGCCCGTACTGCCGAGAAAGGTTGCGATTATAACCAGCGCTGCTGGAAAGGCGCGCCATAGCATGGCTGGGAGTTTTCTCGGCGCGCGCGCCGGCTCCCACGCCGTTTACGGCGATCCCTTTGGGCGAGTCTACTTGGCCGTAAACGCCATGCAGTAGCCGGTGGGAGAGATCGTGCCGTCGACGATCTGACACGAGCCGCTTGCCGACGCGCTCTGCCCGGCAACGAAGTACTTGCAGCCGGAACATTGCGAGTTTCCGTTGGGCGTGTCTTGATAGTGCATCGCCGCCTTCGATGCCTTCGAGGCATCTGCCGAGGCTGCCGCGGTGAGAAGACCGGCAAGCGCGGGCAGCGTTATCACCCCCGCGAGAAAGGCTCGCCGCGTCGATCGTTCGGTTCCGAAAGCCATGCCTTGATACTCCAATCGCGTCGTAGTTGGTGCGATTATATCAAGCGGTCGTAAAAAAAGCCTGAAACTCGATTAAGAGCCCCGGCCGGCCGGGCGTCGAAGCGCTTGCGATGGCAATGCCCTATTTCGACGAGGAAGCCGTTCGAGCGCGGCTGCGCTGGGACGAGTTGATAGACGCGATGGAGAGCGCGTTAGCCGCCTTCTCGCGCGGCGACGTTATTCATCCCGTGCGAACGGTTCTGACGGTGGAGCAGCACCGCCGGTATCTGGGGATCATGCCTGCCGTGCTGGGCGAGGTCATGGGGATGAAGCTGGTCACGTTCTATCCGGTCAATGCCGGTACGCCGTTGCCGACGCATAATGCGACGATCGTAATCTGCGACACCGCGACGGGTCAGCCGCTTGCCGCCATGGATGGTCGGTTAATCACGGAAATGCGGACCGCGGCCGTCTCGGCGGCCATCACCCGCTATCTCGCGCCGCCGGATGCCCGCGTTCTCGCGCTGCTTGGAAGCGGCGTGCAGGCTCGTTCTCACCTCGAGGCGCTCTCATGCGTGACGAACTTTTCAGAGGTGCGCGTTTGGAGCCGCAACGCCGAACACGCCGAGGTCTTCGCGCGCGAGCACGGTATCGGCGCTGCCGGTTCGGCCGAAGCCGCGGTTCGCGGCGCGGACGTGATCGTCACCGCGACCTCGAGTCACGAACCGATACTCAAAGGAGCATGGCTCAAACCGGGGGCGCACGTCAATGCCGTCGGTTCATCACGTCGCGACTGGCGCGAGCTCGACGACGAGGCGATGGCCAACGTCGTGGTCGTAGACTCGCGCGAAGCCGCCGCCGCGGAAGCCGGCGACGTCGTTTTAGCCAACGCGGCCATCTACGCGGAGATCGGTGAGATTTTTGCCGGGCTCAAAGAAGCACCACGCGAAGCCACGACGGTCTTTAAATCCGTCGGTCTAGCCGTCGAAGACGTCGCCGCGGCAAAGCTCGTCGTTAATACTGCATCTTGACGATGGTAAGTTGCGGCGTAACCACCGCGACGGGTCGCGCTCGCGCGGACTCAAAGTAGATGAACTTTCGGTCGTCGGCTCCAATCCCGCCGAACTCCCAGTTGATGACGCGCGCGTCGGGATAACCCGATTTGGCGATCGCTTGACGGATCGTCGGGGTCAGCCGCGCGAAGGCAATGACATGGGGATCGAAGGCGCGGCGGTCAACGTCGGCTGCGGTGATCGGTCCGCCGCTCATCGACATGAGTTTTACCGCCGTCGGCCCGGAGAGCGTACCATCTGGCGCGATGGTGTAGCGGTCGACATTGACGTGTTTCGCCGGTTCTTGAACGTCGACCATCAGCCCGTTGACCTGATCGGCGCTGATGGACGTTACGCGCAGCGGCTTGCCGGAGTGCGCGGCGATTGCATCGAGGGCCTGAAGAACGGCTTGACCATTGCTCAAAAACGGATCGATGGGTCCGCCCCCGGGATTGGCGGCGGCAAGTGTGGGATCCCCGCTGCCGTACGATCCACCTTTACCCGACGCACCCGAGCAGGCAGAGAGCGCGAGCGCGGCAGCAATTACGCAAACGTCAAGGCGAAGAACTTTCATTTCGAGAGCGAGATTCTGCCGCCGCGCCAAACGCGCCTGTTTGCACGCAGGCAAGGCGCGGCCCGAAATTTAGGCAGTGCGGATGTCGCGTCCGACGCTGGCGATAATAGTCACCGTCGTCTGGGGCGTTTTTGCGCTCCCGCGCCTCTTGGCGGCGGCGCTTGCCCCGATGTTCTTCGATGCGCCGGGATCCATGAACAACCCGTTGGCGTGGATCAACGCATTGATCGTGGTCTCGTTTCCGGTGCTCTGTTTACTCTCCATCGGCGCGACCTGGCTTTTCTGGTTCGCGCGCAAAGGACGTGCGCCGTCGCGAGCGGCATCGTCGGCACAAATCGCGCTGGCCTGCCTCCCGCTGCTGCCGATCGGTTACGTCGCCATCGCCATGGTCCTCGAAACCGCCGGCGTCTTACTCAGCGGGCAGCCGATGGGGCTTCACAGCACCATTATTAAGCAGTAAAAGCCCGGCGCTAGCGTTACGGTGCGCTGGAATGGTTGACGTACGCCGGGTTAAGGCACTCCTTGCCGCCGTCATCGCGCGTCACGAACACGCTCAGTTGCTGTTTGACTGAGGCCGGTGCGTCTGAGGGTGGCGTATTGCCGCTAAACCTCCAGCGCCCACAGTCCTTGACGTAATATTCGGTCAGCCGCCCTTTGGACTCGACATCCACGCGGGCGTAGTTTTGCGCCACCAGAACGCTCATGATGCGCGACTCTTCCGCGCCGCGCGACACTGCCAAACTCTCGACGGCCATCGTGTCGGCGGACGGTCCGCAATAGGCGGCCATGGCGCGCAGGGGTGTCTGCAACGCGAGTAAGAGAAGCGCCGCGCCGGCGATTGCTGCGGTTCGTTTCATAAAGTGGAGCCTCCGGCAATCGTGCCGGAGGCTCCTGCCGATGAAGCGGGCTTCTATGGTGGTTCAGAGGTTGTTGACGATACGCAGTTGGCTTCCGCCATTCCGGCCGCCGCCTCCGTGGTCGTCGTCTCCGTCACGCCCTCGGCCCCGGCCCCGGCCGTTTCCGTTGTCGTCGAAGCTTGCGGTGCACGAACCGGTTGCCGTGCCCGCGGTAACGGTGTAGAGACGCTGGGAGTTGGACGTGATGGTTGCAATGTTGCGCGCCGCGCAATCATCGCGTTCGGTGATGCGGTGTCGATCGCCGTCGTTGCGTCCGTCGCGATCTCCGTGCGAAACCGTCACGTCGACCGGTCCGGGGTTTTCCGAGTCGAACGTGATCCGGCAAGGATTGACGCGGAGATCGCCATCGTTCGAGCAGCCTTGATGGTCCTCCGGCTGTACGGCCGGCGGAGCCATCGCGTTGTTTGCAGTAGTCGGGGGAGTTTGTGCGGAGTTGCCGTTGCTGCTGCACGCCGTTAACGTGAGAAAGGCCATGGCGAGCAGCGATGCAGCGAGAGTCGTCTTTGAGGTCATAGTTTAGCTCCTTTCGATGACCCGATAACGATATTGTGACGGCACAGAAATTAAATGGTTCTGAAGCACATCGCGTTTTGCAAAGATTTCAGAGGATCTTTACATTCATGAATTTAAAAAGGAGCCGCCGCTTGCTTTTCGGAACGACAGAAACGTGAAGCGATCGCGTTTTTTAACGGCGCTTGCGGCCGCGGGACTCGCACCGGCGCTCGTCGGCGCTGCCGGCGGCGAATCAGTCGAGCCGCTCGAACGCGCGCTGGTGCTCAGCGGGGGTGGCGCGCGGGGAGCCTATGAGGCGGGCGTGGTGGGAGAACTTACTGCGGCCGCCGGCATAAGCGACGGCGCCGCCGTGCCTCCATACGAGGTGGTTTGCGGCACGTCGATCGGCGCGCTCAACGGCTGGTTCGTGGCGACGGGACAATACACGCGCATGCGCGAGCTGTGGTATACGATCGGCGGCCAAGACTTAATGCGCCTAAAGTCACGCTACGCGGCACTGCACGATCCCGAAAGCGGCCTTCTCAATCGGGCCGCGTCGGCGCTCGGCCTCATCGGACTCGTGCGCGATCAGCGCGCCGTCTTGGATAGCGAACCCGTTCTCGCCTGGATAAACGAACACGTGGATCCCAAGACGCCGTTGGTAATTCCCCTGGTCTGGGCAGTTACGAACCTAACGCAGCAGCGATCCGAGTACTTCTACCTGCGGCCGCAGCAGAACGTAGATCTTCCCCAGCGCGTCGTCCACGCGCTCAAGATTCTCTTGGGCCCGCATACGGTCGTCCGCGAAGCGACCCCCGACATCTTGCACACGGCGCTCTTTGCATCAATGGCAATCCCGATTGCGTTTGACCCGGTCGTAATGCCCGGTCCGGACGGCGCGCTTAACGCGTATTGCGATGGCGGCGTCGCGAGCAACTCCCCGGTGGCGATCGCCCATGCGGTTGCTAACGCGGCCGACGTCGTGTTGCTCGATCCGCCGTTCGAAGCCGAGGAAGATTATAAGGATGCCATCGAGATTGCATTCGGCGCGTATGGAACGATGCAGCGTAAGATCCTCGAGGGGGAGATGCGTAACGCCTACTTTCAATCTTTGGGCCGGCGCGCGCTTGGGCGCCTGACGCCGGCCGAAGTGGATCGCGCGTCCAAGGGTGACGGCGCTCTGGCGGCGTTCATGCAGACGGTCCCTGCCACGGAGCTGCGCTACGTACGACCCGCGAAGACGCTCCCGGTAGGCGTTGTCGGCTTTTCCGACGAGGTAGGCATCGGCAACGCCTACCGTATTGGCTGGGAGGATGCCGGGCGCGGCTTCACGCGTTACGATTGGCAGACGTTCCAACTCTAGACGACGTGCAGCCTTCTTGACTCCACTAGATCTTCGTCAGCGCTCGCCACGTGGTCCGCGGGAGACCTTGCTAGGCTTCTATTTCTTGCCGCGAACCATCGACAAGCTCCGCGCCGAGCTTCCCGGCGGACATGCCGGCCAGTACGTCAACGAGGAGCGCGGCTTTAGCGCTTACATCGTCCGGCGCTTGGGTCTCGACATGGACGAGTTTCGCCAAGCGGTTGCCGATTGCGCCGATGAAGCCTCGCTGCTAGAGTGGCTCGCAGTGAGAATCGATCCTTCGGCGGCTCCGGCGCTGAATGCCAAGTTCGAGACGTTCGTAGTCGAGCGGATGTCGCCCGACGATCAAAAGCTTGTGCGCCGTCGCCATCCGGTTATGGAGGCGCGTCCAGAGCTTTCTAAAATTCTCGACATTCTCGAAGCGGATGATCGTTATGTGCCGTAATATCAAGACCTTGCATAATTTCTCGCCGCCCGCGACCGAAGCCGAGATTCGCGCCTCGGCAGTGCAGTTTGTGCGCAAGCTCAGCGGATTCACCCATCCTTCGAAGCTCAACGAGGCTGCCTTCGATCGCGCCGTCGAGCAAGTTGCTAACTCGGCGCGCGAGCTACTTTCCTTACTGGTAACGCAGGCACCACCGCGCGATCGCGAGGTCGAGGCTGAGAAGGCGCGTGCCCGCGCTAAGCTTCGCTACGCGCGCTAGACGCTACCATAGCGAGGCTTCGTCGAGAGTAACTTCCATCGAGCCATAGTTTGGGTTGTTGTTCGCCGAGTTAAAGAGCACGGCGCCCGTGGGCGTATGGTCGATTTTGGTCGGATAGCCGCCCACGACGTAGAACTTCGAGTAGGCGAGGCTTCCGTAGAGCGTGACTGCGTCGAACTCGCCTTTCTTGACCGCGAAGGTCGCCGAGTAGGGAACGTTTTGGCCCGGATGCAGAGTGAACCCGCCGCCGTATTTCGGCTCGGCCAGCCGCGTAAGCTCGACCAGCCGAAAAACGATCGCGCGCGAGGCGACGCGGGCGTCGCGCTGATAGACCGCCGCGCTGTTGATCGAACGGTCGACGAACGGCTTCGAAAGTGCCGCGTAGCGCAGCCCGTCCGCGGTAAAGCCAATCGCTATGATCGAAACGTCGGTCTGTCCGTTGTTGAGGACGTTGCCGCGCAAGCCGAATTGGATCAGGGCGCCGTGCGTCCCAAGCCGGTGCAGCGATCCGGTGAAAACCACCGAAGGCGGCTCGCCGGCCGGCTTGAGGCGTTGCTCGTACACGAAGACGTAGAGTGCCCAGATCCCGGCCGCGAGAATTGCGACGATTTCGAGGATGTCGCGCGCGGTAGCGACCCCGCGATGTCCGGGCGGCCGCCTAAGCATCGTGCCTGCGATGCTTCGCGGTGCGCCGATCGGGACGGGCCAGCGATTCGTAGATCGCGCCGGCGGCAACGATGACGACCATCACCAGGAGCGTGATCCAGCCATAGTTGAAGACGGCCCTTCCACTCGAGAGCGAGCTCGGCCAGACGATGTCGAGCAGCATCAAGCAGAGATAAAGCGCGCCGCCGACCGTGACCGGTACTCCCCATTTGCCCAGGGTAAAGACGCCGGCAGGCTTCCAGCCGCGAACGCGCGCGATTAGCGCGCCGAGCACGGTGAGGAAGAAGGCGAGATAGATTCCCGACGTTGCGAAAGAAACGAGCGCGTAGAGTGCGTTGACGTTCGCCGGATAATCGAACCAGAGTATGTGAACCGGCTTACTGGGATTGACCAGAACCAGCAGAAGGAAGAGGAACGGCACGACGGTGCCGATCAGAATGGCGTTGACCGGCGTGCGGTGTCGGGGCGAAATCGTCGCAAACTTTTCGCTGAATGGCAACGCCCCATCGCGCGCCAGCGCAAAGGCGACGCGCGCGCCCGCACCTTGGACGGCCGTGCCGCAACTGAAGAACGCGACGATCACCATCACGAGAAAGAAGTCTTGCAGCCAAAGCGGCAGCGCGGCGAGAATGGTGTTGATGCCGCCGCTGACGACGCCGCCGATGCCGGCGGCGGGCGTCGCGAGCAGAAGTCCCAGGACCAGGACGAACGAGGCGATGCCACCATAGAGCAGCGCGTTGCGCATGGCCTTGGGCACTTGGCGCTGCGCTTCGACGGTCTCTTCAGAGATGTCGCCGGCCGATTCGAAGCCGTAGAAGATGTAGACGTTGGCGAGCACGGCGACCAGCGCGGCGCCGGTCCACCAATGGCCGCCGAAATCCAAATGCAGCGGATGGCGGAAAACACAATGATCGCGCCCGCGATCCCAAAGATCACGGTGTGATTGGCCGGATCCAAATGCGTGCCGAACCACGCGTTCGAGAGCGCGGCCAC
>DATAPM010000117.1:0-1992 GCA_036265225.1 Vulcanimicrobiaceae bacterium | reverse complement strand
CGTCGGCGTCGGCGAGGCGCCTTCGCTGGGGATGCGTAAAGGCGTCGTGGTCGATCTCGACGAGACGATCAAATCGATCGAAGCCGCCACTGAGAGGGCCGAGCGCATGGCGGGCGTCCACTTCAACGAAGTGTTTGTCGGGATTACCGGCGATCATATTCGCAGCACGAACAATCGCGCCGTCGTCGCCGTTTCGAGCGACGACCGCGAGGTCAGTAATGGCGACGTCCGCCGCGTGATTGACGCCAGCAAGATCATCAATCTGCCGAGCGACCGGCAAATCATCCACGCCTTGCCGCGCTACTTTACCGTTGATGGCCAGGAAGGCGTGAGCGACCCGGTGGGCATGGCCGGCGGCCGCCTCGAGGTCGACACCCACATCGTCACCGGCAGCACCAGCTTCATCACCAACGTCCTTAAGTGCGTCCAGCGAGCGGGACTCGAATCCTTGGGCGTGGTCTTCGAGCCCCTGGCCAGCTCCGCGGCGACGCTTCTTCAAGAAGAGAAGCAGGTCGGCGTCGTCCTGCTCGACATCGGCGGCGGGACGACGGATATCGCCGTTTACTCGCTGGGCAGCGCAATTTACACGGCGACGATCCCGGTGGGCGGCAACGTCCTGACGAGCGACATCTCGTTAGGTCTCAAGACGACGCTGGCCGAGGCGGAGGACGTCAAGAAGCGCTTGGGTGCCGGCGGAAACGGCGAGAGCTTTGCGATACGCACCCTCGACGGCCGCTCTACCCGGGACCACACGACCTTAGAGCTGCGCCAGATCGTCGTTCCGCGCGTTTTGGAAACGCTGCGCATGGCTCGGCAGAAGATCGTCGAAAACGTGCCGCGCGACCTGGTGCTCGGCGAAGTGGTTCTGACCGGAGGTGGGGCGCTTTTGCCGAATATCGAGCCGCTTGCCGAGGAGGTTTTTGGATTGCCGGTACGGATTGGAACGCCGAACAGCGTCGGAGGTCTAACCGACGCGATGAGCGCGCCGCAGTACGCCACGGCAATCGGGCTAGTTCTTTTCGGCGCCAACGGCGATCGCGAAGATGCATTGCGCGTAAAGAAGCGCGGGGGCGCGCTAGCGGCGCGAGTCCAGCGGTGGCTGGCAGACCTGTGGACGTAACGACTCACTTTATCGTTTTGACGGAGGGATCCCGAATCAATGGCTGACCTACGACGCTCCGTTTCCGAGCCCGAACACGCCGCGACGATCAAAGTGGTCGGCGTCGGCGGCGGCGGCTGCAATGCCGTGAACCGCATGATCGCGGCGGGACTCGCCGGCGTGGATTTCTTTGCGGTTAACTCCGACGTTCAAGCGCTGCGCGGCGCGTTGACGGAGAACCGCGTGCACATCGGCGGCACTCAAACGCGCGGTCTGGGAGCCGGCGCGAATCCGACGCTGGCCCGCGAGGCGGCCGAAGCGTCGCGCGAGGACCTAGGGTTGATCCTCGACGGCGCCGATCTCGTCTTTTTAACCGCCGGCATGGGGGGCGGAACGGGCACCGGCGCAGCGCCGGTGATCGCCGAGCTGGCCCGCGAGTCGGGCGCGCTTACCATTGCGGTGGTAACCAAACCATTTGCCTTCGAAGGCAAGAAGCGCATGCAGATCGCCGAGAACGGCATCGCCGAGCTCGAGGCCAAAGTCGATACGCTGATCACTATTCCCAACGAGCGCATCCTGCAGGTCATCGAGAAGAAGACGCCGCTCAACGAGGCCTTCTCGTATGCCGACGACGTGCTGCGTCAAGGCATTGCCGGGATCAGCGACTTGATCACGCAGCCCGGCCTGATCAACTTGGATTTTGCCGACGTCAAAACGATCATGACCGACGCAGGATCGGCGATGATGGGCATCGGCGAAGGTACCGGCGAGCATCGCGCCGCCGACGCCGCGCAAAAGGCCATCGCGTCGCCCTTGCTCGAGACCACGGTGGAAGGCGCGCACGGCGTGATCTTCAACATCACCGGCGGCCCCGACATGGCGATGTACGAAGT
>DATAPM010000116.1:0-1623 GCA_036265225.1 Vulcanimicrobiaceae bacterium | reverse complement strand
TTGATCGTCTGGCTTTGGCTCACGCGGTCCTCTCCGCTTTCGTTGCGTCGAAGTCGCGCCGGTTTCCCGCTTCCAGCGATCCGGCAAACGCCGGCACGGTGATGGGGACGAAGCGAACGGTCAAGATGGCGACGTCGTCGGCCAGGACGTGGCGGCTGAAAATCCGTTTGTAGATTCCCTTGGCCGCGTCGTCTTCGGGCATTGCAGCAACGGCGCGCACGGCGTCGAGGAGGTCGGCTTCGCCCCGCACTACGTCGCGAGAATACTCGATGACGCCGTCGGTATAAAAGACGAGCATCGCACCGGGTTCGGTTTGGACGTCGTGCGCGCTATATTCGGTGTCGCGGGCAATACCGAGCGGTAGCGAGCCGACGCCGAGCAGACGCGGAGGCCGCCCCGGCTCGATCAAAACGGGCGCGGGGTGACCGGCGGCGGCGTACGCGACTCGACACCGGCGCGCGTCGACGAGCCCGACGATTGCCGTGATCACCGGCGAGACGCCGTCATAGAGATCGGCGTTAACGCGCGAGAGAATGCGCCCGGGATCGGCATCGATCAACGCCGCGGATATCACGTGCTGGCGCGCTGCGTTCATTGCGACGGCGGCATCGATTCCATGCCCGGTTACGTCCCCGATCGCGATAAGGAGGCGCTCTTTGGGGAGCGCCACGGCATCGTACCAATCGCCGCCGACGCGGGCCTCTTCGGACGCGGGAGCGTACTTCGCGCTCAAGCTCAATCCACCGAGCTTGGGAAGCTCCCGTTGCGCGAAGGCCTCTTGCAGCGTATCGGCGATTCGCTTCTCGGCCTCGTAGGCGGCACCCATCTCTGCGGTGCGACGGCGCTGCTCTTCGGACTCGATGCGTTTTTGTTCCAAGCGAACGGCAAGGCGGTACTGCTGGATCGTAAAAAGCGCCGCGGCAACGATTACCGCGGCGACGGCGCCCGCGGCGAAGAGCCCGATGCCGAGAATCGCCCGTTCGACGCGTTCGTCGCTGCTCGCCTCGCGCCGCGCGAGCAAGCCATCCACGGTCGTCATGTCGCGCCGGAAGCGATCGATGAACGATTTTCCGCGCACCTCGAGCTTCGCATTGGAGCGACGCGACGTGAGCAACGGGAAGCCAACCTCGGCGAGCCAGCGTGCATTGCTCTGCGTCGCATCGGCAAGTGGTGGGAAGGCTTCGCTGAGACGCATCGTCGTGAGCAAGCCGCGCAGCTTGCCGAGCGAGGCAGGCAGCGTCGCTCGCCCGTTATAATAGGGCTCGAGGAGAATCTTGCCGTGTGCGGCGACGTACCCGCGCATGCCCGTCTCCTCATCAAGCTGCTCGCGAACGATCTCCGCAACCAGAATGCGTGCCACGCGCACCCGCTCCGCGCCGCGAACCGAGCGCACGACAATCGAACGAAGATAAAGGCCACCGGCAATCAGCGAAGCGACGACCAGCGCGAAAACGAGCAGCGTCAGCACCAGGCGCGTGTGAATGCGGCGGTCTACGCTCAGTGGCCTAAATGCCATCCGTGCCGCTCGCAGCGATAGGGCCGCAGGCTTTTGCTCGTCCGCGGAATGGCACGCTCGGCATCCTTCTTCGATTCAAAAGTTGCTTTTGGAGCACCGTTGCTTTT
>DATAPM010000115.1:0-1616 GCA_036265225.1 Vulcanimicrobiaceae bacterium | reverse complement strand
TGACGGTAGCGCTCGGTCGCTCGCGCCATTGCCCGTCCGTGCCCATCCCCTCGTTCTCGGCGTCGTTCTCTTCCTGGCGTCGGAGCTGATGTTCTTTGCGGCGCTCTTCGCCGCATACTACGACCTGCGCGCCAACCGCGCGCAATGGCCGCCTCCAATGGTCCGCCTCGACACGGCCGAGGCCGGTTTCGGCACGTTCCTGCTCTTCGCGGCTTCGGCCGTGATGGTGCTGGCGACGCGCGCCATGGATCGCGACCGGCTTCGTGCGGCGCGCTGGTGGACGGCCAGCGCCATCGTCGCCGCGATCGGCTTTGTGGCGGTCGCGATCCACGGGTACCAAAACGACGACTTCACCATCGCGACCAACGCCTACGGCTCGATCTACTTCGCGCTTACCGGCTTTCACTTGCTGCACGTTCTGGCCGGCATCGGCATCCTGACGGCGCTGCTGATCGGCATGCGCAGTAAAGCGCTGCACGCGGCGCGCCGCGCCGGCGCCGAGGCGATGACCTACTACTGGCACTTCGTCTTTATCGTCTGGCTGGGAATCTTCGGTACGATCTACTTCGTTCGCTGATGAGCAAACAGACCGCCATTGCCGCCGCCCTGCTCCTAGCGATTCTCGGAAGCGCCGGCTTCATCGCGGCCTATGCCACCGGCGGCAATCGCCTCTACGAAGGAATCGGCATCGCCGTTGCAGCGTCCGGACTCGCTGCGGCTGCCTTGGGATGGGCCTTCTGGATTATTCCCGGTGAAATCGTCGTCGACGAAATCGAAACGTATCCATCGCCTGCCGAAGAACGCGCCGTTGAGAACGCCATCGTCTCGCACGACGTACGCGTCGTCACGCGCCCGCGACTGCTCGTCGCGCTGCTCGGCGCATCGGTCGCCTCGTTCGTTGCCGCGCTCGCGGTGCCGTTTCGCTCGCTGGGCCCAGCACCGGACTCAACGCTCTTTCACACGCGCTGGCGACGCGGACAGGCACTCGCGCGTGAAGACGGGCGCGTGTTGCGCGTCGACGATCTCAACGTCGATTCGACGCTCACCATCTTTCCGCAGAGCGCGATCGGCGACGCGCAGTCGGCGGCCACGCTGATTCGCCTACCCGCCGATTCGGAAGGCACGGCAAGCGGATACGTCGCCTATTCGCGCCTCTGCACGCATGCCGGCTGTCCGGTGGCGCTCTATCGCGCCGCGGCCCGCCAGTTGCTCTGTCCGTGCCATCAATCGGTCTTCGACGTCGTCTCCGACGGCGCGGTGATTGCCGGGCCGGCCGACCACGCGCTGCCGCGCCTTCCCATCGAAGTCGGCAGCGACGGCGTCCTGCGCGCCACCGGCGACTTCCCCGACCCGGTCGGACCGAGTTTCTGGGAGCGCGGATGACGCTGGTCGAGCGCGGCTTGCTTTGGATCGACGATCGCCTCGGCACGGCACACTTCGTGCGTCACGCGCTTCGCAAGGCGTTTCCCGATCACTGGTCCTTCATGCTCGGCGAGATTAATTTGTACGCTTTTATCGTGCTGGTTGGAACCGGCACGTTTCTCGCCGTTTTCTTCGACCCGAACCTCTCGAAGGTCACCTACCACGGTCCGTACCGCCTGCTCGACGGTGCGCTG
>DATAPM010000114.1:0-3014 GCA_036265225.1 Vulcanimicrobiaceae bacterium | reverse complement strand
GTGCGTCTACGATTTGGGACGCCTCTGGCACGAATGGACGAGCCAGCAGACGGTCTTCGCCGTGTGGGCGGCGCGTCGCGATGCGTATGCACGCGATCCGCTGGCCGTACGCGCCTGCATGCACGCGCTGACCGATTCGTACACCTGGTCGCGATCGCACGTCGAAGAAGTGATCGCGCTGGCGCAGCGCGTGATTCCGCGGCCCCCGGGGTTTTACGAGACCTACTACGGCAAACTGAATTTCATGTTCCACGCGGCCGCGCGCAACGGATTGGCGGCGTACTGCCGCGAGCTCGTTGCGATCGGCGCGATTCCCAAGCTTCCGTCCTTTTTTGGAGAGCAGCTGCATGCCCTCGCTGGATAGCCTCCTCGAGCGCGCCGCCTCAGGCGGCCGTCTCGCGTTCGATGAGGGCCTGCGTCTTTACAACGAAGCCGACATCCACGAGCTGGGTGCGGCGGCGCACGCGCGGCGCCTGGCGATGCATCCCGGCGACGTCGTCACCTACGTCATCGACACGACGATCAACTATACCAACGTCTGCAACGTGCACTGCACCTTCTGTGCGTTCTTCCGCCCCGAGCATCACAAAGAGGGCTATACGATGTCGCACGATCAGGTGCTCGAACGCGTGAAGTACGCGGTCGATCAAGGTGCGACGCAGATCATGATTCAGGGCGGCGTTAATCCGGAGCTGGGCATTGACTGGTTCGCGCAGCTGTTCGAGCGCGTCGGCCGCGAATACCCGCAGGCCGACCTGCACTCGCTCTCGGTTTCGGAGATCGTCGGGTTGGCCTACGTCGAGGGAATTCCGACGCGTGAGGTCTTGGCCCGGCTCAAGGCGGCGGGCATGAAGTCGCTCCCCGGTGCGGGCGCGGAGATTTTAGTGGAACGCGTGCGAAAGCGCATTTCGGCGCGCAAGGTGAAGCCCGAAGAATGGCTCGGCGTGATGCGCGAGGCGCAGTTGCTGGGGCTGCCGACTACCGCGACGATGATGTTCGGGTCGATCGAAACGCCGGCCGAGCGCATCGAGCATCTCGACGTGCTGCGCCAACTGCAAGACGAGACCGGCGGCTTTACCGCGTTCATTCCCTGGTACTACGTCCCGTTCAAGACGCCGCTGCGCGGCAAAGAATCGACCGGGCTCGAGTATCTGCGCGTGTTGGCGATATCGCGCCTCTATCTCGACAACTTTCCGCATCTGCAAGCCTCGTGGTTGACGCCCGGATTGAAGATGGGCCAGCTTGCGCTCTTCTACGGGTGCGACGACATGGGCGGCACGATCATCGAAGAACAAGTCGTCCACGATGCCGGCAGCACCAACGAAGCAACGCGCAAGGATATCGAGAACATCATCACCCGCGCCGGCTTCCGCCCCGTAGTGCGCGACACATACTGGAATCTGCGACCGGGAGTTGAGCTAGCCGCAGCCGGCTAACATCTTGTCATCCTGAGCGGAGGCGCGAACCGCCGAAGTCGAAGGGTGACTCAACTAATTATAGCGCCGAAAACGTGAGTCGTTCTTCGACTCGCTGCGCTCGCTCAGAATGACTCAGCGCGCGGGTCCTTCGACTCCGCGCCTGCGGCGCTCCGCTCAGGATGACAAACTGATTGTTGCTGCGCCTAATACTTCGTTGGCGGCTGGGTCGAGGAGCGCTACGAGCTGCCCGGGCGAGACGGCTCGGACCGGGTGCTCGAAGCGCAAGCGCAGCAAGCCATCTTCGCTAATCAACGCCGACGCCGATACCGGCTCGGAGCGATAGCGGATCATCGCTCGGACCGGCGTCGCGCCGGTAAATCGCTCGGGCCGGATGAGGTTTACCTCGTCGCCAATCAGCTCGCTCGAAAGCAACTCGTCTTCGCGGCCGACGACGATGGTGTTGGTTGTCGCGTCGATGCGCGTGACGTATCGCGCGCCCTCGCTGCTGGCGGGGAGTTTCGCGCGCTGGCCGATCGTGTAGTGCGCGATCCCCGCATGCTCGCCGACGTGCTCGCCGCCACTGGTCACCACCGCGCCGCCGGCGTTGATCTCGGGACGCAAGCGCGCCAACACGTGCCGGTAGTCCCCGCCCTCGACGAAGCAGACATCCATAGACTCCGTTTTGTCGTGCACAAGGCCGAGGCGGCGTGCTACCGCGCGCGTGCCCGCCTTGTCGAGCTCGCCCAGTGGAAGGAGAAGGCGCTCGAGTTGCGCCGGCGCGAGCTGCGCCAGCGCGTAAGCCTGATCTTTTGCGTGCGGATTACGATAGAGATGCACGCCATCGCGACCGCGTTCGATGCGAGCGTAGTGCCCCGTCGCGACGTACCGTGCGTTGAGGCGATCGGCGTATTGCACCAGCGTTCCGAGCTTGACGAAGTTATTGCACGAAACGCATGGGTTGGGGGTTCGCCCCCGCGCGTACTCACCGGCGAAGCGCTCGACGACGGTGCGCGTGAAGACTTCTTCGAAGTCGAGAACGTAGTGCGGAATGCCGAGCTTAGCGGCAGTGCGACGCGCGTCGTCGAAATCGTCGATGCCGCAGCAGCTTTTCGCATGCGCCGGCTTCGACGGCGTATACATCTTCATCGTGATTCCAACAACGTCGTAACCACGTTCGACCAAAAGTGCGGCGGCGACGGCGGAGTCAACTCCCCCACTCATCGCCGCGATTACGCGTTCTGCAGACATCGAGTGCGAACAGGATAACATTAAGGCGGGGCCAACTCAAAGCATCAATGTCGGGAGCGTTTCAAGCGCTAGGAGACCGATTTCGCGAGGCTCGCGAGGCGCGCGGCCTGGCTCTTTCAGACGCGGCCGAGCAAATAAGGATTCGCTCCGTCTACCTGGCGGCAATCGAGGACGAGAACTGGAGCGCAATTGGCGCGCCGGTCTACGTCCGCGGCTTCCTGCGAACCTACGCGCGCTATCTGGGGCTCGATCCCGAAGAGGCCGTCGGCTTGTTCAATCAGACGCTGGGCAGCCCGGCGAGCGGGAACGGGGACGACTCCGAAGAGCCCAACGGCGGCGGCCGTCGGG
>DATAPM010000113.1:0-11535 GCA_036265225.1 Vulcanimicrobiaceae bacterium | reverse complement strand
GTTCTGCCGCGATAATCGGCGAGCGAAACCGGAGCACCGCGATCGTCGCGCAGCGCGTACACCGGCGCCGGCTGTCCTTTAAAGGCTGCGGGCCCGTCCGAATGCGATGACGGCGCGAAGAAGAACGGCTCGAACACCATGACGGCGACGCCGAGCGCGGCTGCCGCCACGAGCCACACGATGTAACGCTGCATAAGTGTATGCTGTAGGTGCCCTTCCTTCGACGGACGAAACGGCGACGGAGTGCCTGCCACGATCCTCGACGGGAGAAGCCTCGCCGCCGATTTACGGACGGAACTCGTCGCACGTACGAGTGCGCTGCGCGAGGTTGGTATTCATCCCAAGCTCGCCATCGTTTTCGTCGGAGAGAACGAATCGAGCCTGGCCTACGTCCGCAATTTGATTCGGACGGGCGAGCGCGTCGGGATCGAGGTCTCGGTCGAGCACCTGCCCGAAGCGAGCACGCCCGCAATGGTTCGCGCCAGCCTGCAGGCGCTGCATCGCGACGGCGCGACGCACGGCGTGATGCTCCAACAGCCGCTGCCGCCGCATCTTCCGATTCGCGAGATTGCCGACGCCATTCCGCCCCACAAAGATGTTGACGGAACCAATCCGACCAATCAGGGGCATCTCGCCTTCGGCAGCGGAACCGAGTACGTGCCGGCCACGCCGGCGGCCGTCATGCTGCTTCTCGAACGCAGTCCGCATTGGCCGCTGCGCGGACGGCGCGCGGTGATGATCGGGCGCTCGATCGTCGTGGGTGCGCCGGTGGCGATGCTGATGCTCGCCGCGGACGCCACGGTTTCGATCTTGCACAAAGAGTCGCACTCGCTGCAGCCGTACGTAAAGATGGCGGAAGTCGTAGTGGTTGCCGCCGGTGTGCCGGGTTTGATTCGCGGCGACGACGTGATGCCCGGTGCTACGGTCATCGACGTGGGGACGACCTTGGTGGACGGCGTGCTGCGCGGCGACGTGGACTACGAGAGTGCGTCGGCCGTCGCCGGTGCGATCACTCCGGTACCCGGCGGCGTCGGTCCCGTCACCAACGTGGCTCTGCTGCGTAACGTCGTCAAAGCGGCGGAACGATCGAAAATGGGAGCGTAGTATGGACGACCTGCACCGCCGCATCGACGCCGTGACGCCGCCGCCGAACCCTCTGCTGGTCGAACTGGAAGAACGCAGTCGCACCGACGGCGTGGCGTTAGCCTCTCGCGAAGTGGGCCGCTTTCTCTCGACGATCGTGACGGCGATGCAGGCCAGCCGCATCTTGGAAATCGGAACGGGTTACGGCTATGCGACCCTGTGGATGGCCCTCGCGCAGCCGCGCATGGGAAAGATTTGGACGATCGAGCCCGACGTCGCGCGCACCGACGTCGCGCTCTCGTATTTCCGTCGCGCCGAAGAGGACGACTACATCGAAACCTTCAACACGCCGGTCCACGAGCTGCTCGAGAACTTTCCGCAACGCAATCTCGATATCGTTTTCGTGACCGCCGGTCAGGCCGAGTACCGCGACTTTCTCGAGCTTCTTATCCCGATGCTGAAACTCTCGGGTCTAGCAATTTTTGAAAATGCGTTGGACGACCCGGCGTTCTCCCGGCATTTCCTTTCGCACCCGGCCCTCGACGCGACCATCCTTCCGCTCGGTGCGGGAACGGCCATCGGCGCGCGCCGCGAATGACCAGCGAGGCCGCCTTTCGAAAGGCGATGCGCCACGTGGCCACCGGGGTCACGGTCGTGACGAGCTTGCGGGACGGCGAGCCGCGCGGGATTACCGTCAACGCGCTTGCCAGCGTTTCGCTGGACCCGCCCTCGTTGCTGATCAACATCAATCGCGAAGCCCGCAGCTATCTCTTTATCTCCACGTCGCGCATCTTCTGCGTCAACGTGCTGGCCGGCGAGCAGCGCGAGCTGGCGGAGCATTTCGCCGGGAAAGTCCGCGACCGCCAGTTCGACGAGGTAGCGTACCGCATCGACGCGACCGGCGCGCCCGTGCTGGAAGGCACGATCGCACACTTCGATTGCGAGCTGGCGCACGAGTATCAGTTCGGGTCGCACTCCATTCTGATCGGACGCGTCCTCTCGTGTGCGGCGCGCCCGGGCTCCCCGTTGGGTTACTTCAACGGCGGCTTTCACGATTTCGGAATTCACGTGGACTAATGGTCGTCCAAACCTTCCCGGTCGGGCCGCTGGCCTGCAACTGCACCGTCGTGGCCGACCCGCAGAGTCGCGACGCCATCGTCGTAGACGGCGGTGACGGCGTCGACGACGTAGTAGCTTGCCTCCAGGAGAGCGGTTGGCACGCGCGGCTGCTGGTGCACACCCACGCGCACTTAGATCATATCGGCGATTTAGGGAAGCTGCGCGATAAGACGGGAGCGCGTGCGCTGCTGCACGCCGCCGACTTGCCGCTCTACGCAGCGCTGCCGCTTCAAGCGCGCTGGATCGGCGTTCCGAACGCGCCGCCCGTCGTAGCGATCGACGGAGAGCTGCGCGACGGCGACTTGCTCCGCGCCGGTTCGGTCACGCTGCAGGTTCTTCATACGCCCGGCCACACGCCGGGCAGCGTCTGCTTCGCAATCGAAAGCGGAGGTGCTACGCGGCTGCTCAGCGGCGACACGCTCTTTGCCGGGTCGATCGGACGCTGGGACCTCGGCGGCACCTCGATGGAAGACATCGTGCACTCCATTCGCAGCAAACTCCTCACCTACGACGATGCGACGCCGGTCGTTCCCGGGCACGGCCCGTTTACGACGATCGGAATCGAGCGCAGCTCGAACCCCTATTTGATTGGGTGAACCGGGCGTGCGCCGGCGTCGCCTCTTCGCCGGAGTCGAGCTCGACGACGCGACGCGCAGCGCCTGCGCCGCCGCGGCATTGTCCCTGGAGCACACCGGCTTTTTGGCAAAATACGAAGCCCCGGAAAAGCTCCACGTAACGCTGGCCTTCCTAGGATATGTCGAAGCCGAGCGAGTCGCCGCGGTTCGAGCTACGCTCGCGGCGATCGCATCGCGATTCGCTCCATTCGCCGTAAGCCTCGACAAGCTCGGCGCGTTTCCGCACGAGCGCCGGCCGCGGATCGTATTCGTCGGCTCGCGCGCGCAAGGCGCGGCGTTTCGGACGCTGGCAGTAGCCCTGCGCGATGCCTATCGCGAGCTCGGTTTTGCGTTCGAGGAGGACGCGGTCGCTCACGTAACGATCGCGCGCGTCAAAGAGCCGAAACGCCCATTGCCGCACGTGGACCTTGCCGCAATACGGATGCCGGTTCAGAGTCTGGTTCTCTTTGAGTCTCTGCCCGATCCGGCCAATCGCACGACGCGGTACGAAACGATGGCCAGGGCGCCGCTGACCGGCCGTTAGCTTATCGCAGCTTGATAAGGAGTTTGCCCGCGTCGCCGTTCGAGGCAACGGGCGCGGCCGGAGCCGCCGGTTCGGGCACTGCCGCGCGCGGCATCGCCGAATGATCGGGAACCGAACCCGCTGAGACTTTGCTGCGATAATCGGTGATGGCAACCTGCAGCGCTTCGAGTGCGCGCTCCGGGTAATCTTTCTTCTTTTCCGGGTATCCGTCGAGCTGCGATTCGATCTGGCCGGCCGTAATCGCGGCGGCTTCGTCGATCGTTTTACCCTTCGCTAGCTCGACGACCAGGCTGCACGTGGCCGTCCCGAATCCGCAGCCCGTCGTGAAATAGGAGATGTCCTCGATTACCGCCCCGGCTCCAACCTTCAAAAAGAAGTTGTACATGTCGCCGCACGAGTCGCTGAAGTACTCGCCGCTCGCAGTGGCGTTCTCCATCGTCCGGAAGCCGCTGCGTTCTTCGACGAGGCGTTGGAATTTGGGGAAGTTCATTTAACCGACCATCTCCTTTGGGTGAATTTCGAAACGGCACTCTTTGCCGCCGTGAGCGAGCGATTCCGTTTGTGAGTGTTCGCCGCCGATGGTTTCGTCCAATACGTGATGGATGACTTGGCAGACCTCCGGATTCTCCTTGGCCGCATCGGAGTAAGGACAGCTGTGCTCGTGAAGCACGAACCCGCCGTCGATGAGGCTATATTCGGCAACGACTCCGCTTTTACGCAGCATCTCGGTGAGCTGAGCAACCTTCGTTTCGGGATCGGTGGCGGTCACTTCGCCGCGAGCGCGCTCGATCGCGCGGCGAGAAAGTCCCTCGAATATCTGCTCGACGGCCGGCGTTCCGAACTGGGCGCGCACCTCGCGAAGCACCGCCGTGAGCATCTTGTCGTAGCCTTGCGGAAAGAGCTTATCGGCCTCAGAGGTCAGCGAAAACTCGAAAGTGGGCTTGGTGGGCCCGCGGCGGACCGGCGTCTCGGCGACCAGGCCATCCCGTTCCAGGACCACCAGCTGCTGCCGGACGGCATTTGGCGAGAGACCGAAGGCTTGAGCCAATTCGGCTGCCGAAGCGGAACCGCGACGGCGCAGTTCGCTCACGATCTTCCCGCGGGTGGTCGCAAAGAATCTGTCGGCGTGCATCCGCGGCTATCCTAGCATGAAAACGCCTAGATAGTAAAGTTTTTCCTTGACTTTCTAAGAGAGGCTCGGCTACCATAAATCGCATGTCCCACCACGCTTTAAACATCGCCGATCTTCGCTGCCGCGTCGCCGGTAAAGAGATCCTCAAAGGCATCGACCTGAGCGTCGAACGGGGGCGCGTTCATGCCCTCATGGGGCCTAATGGAAGCGGCAAGTCGACGCTTGCCTTCTCGCTCACCGGGCATCCGCAGTATGACGTCGAGGGCAGCGTCACGCTCGACGGCGAGGATATCCTTGCGCTCGCACCCGACAAACGCGCTCGGGCCGGCCTCTTTCTTTCCTTTCAATATCCCGCGGCGATACCGGGCGTCAAGGTAGCAAACTTTTTGCACGCCGCGCGGCAAGCCGAACGTCCGAACGACCCGCTTCCTCCGGCCAAGTTTCGCGCGCTGCTTCTGGAAAAGATGGAACAGCTCGGCATCGATCCTTCGTTCATGGGACGCTATCTCAACGACGGCTTCTCCGGCGGCGAAAAGAAGCGGCTCGAGATGCTGCAGCTTGCGGTGCTCGCGCCACGCTACGCGATTCTCGACGAGACCGACTCGGGGCTGGACATCGACGCGCTCAAGGACGTCGGCAACTCGATCGCGTCGCTGCGCGCTAGCGACGAAGGATGCGATACCGGCTTCTTGATCATCACGCATTACCCGCGGATCCTGCAGTACGTTGTGGCCGACGTCGTACACATCATGATTGACGGACGCATCGTCATGACGGGCGGACCCGACTTGGCAAACCGCATCGAGCGCGAGGGCTACGACATCATTCGCGAAGAGACCAGCGCCGTTGTCTAGTTCGGTTTTAAGCGATCCGTCTACGGCATTCTCACCCCAAGAGTTCTACGAACGCCTCGCGGGAACTCCGGCGGCTCCCTTCACCCCGGAAGAGCGCAGGTTTGCGCTGGATCGTTTCTTTGCGCTCCGCAGCGGACGCGAGAAGCCGGGGCGCTTCTGGCGCATTGACTTCGAAACTCTCGCGCCTTCCGTAACCGCGATCGGATCCTCTGCCGTCGAGTATTGCGCGCAGAACGCCGACTCGTCGGTCGTCGTTTGCGACCTCGCCACGGCATCACGCGAACATCCGCAACTGCTTGCAAAAGCGCTCGGCAAGTCACGCGTGGCGCAAACCAAATTCGGCGCCCTTGCGGCCGCTTTTGCCGGCGGTGGCACGTTCGTTTACATTCCGGCCGACCGGGCGAGTGACCAGCCCATTCTGATTCGCTATGCCGCCGGCGCGCAGGCGGCCATGTTCCCGTGGACGGTCGTGCTGGCCGAGCGCGGCGCCCGGGCGACCATCGTCGAACGCGTGACGGCGGAGGCGGGCGCGTTTATTTGCGGTGCTACCGAAATAATCACCGGCGATCACGCCGACGTTACCTATGCCGCGGTGCAGAATCTCGAGGACTCGTCACGTGCGATCTTCAGCCGCGCGGCCGCACCGGGACGCGACGCCCGTGTCGCGGTGGCGACGGCACTGCTCGGCGGCGCCCTCTCCGCCGACGAGCTCGTGGTTGCGATCGAGTACCCGGGCTCCCAGACGACGATCAGCGGGGTCTTCTTTCCAACCGGAACGCAGCACGTTGACGTCATCAGCACGGTCGAGCATTCCGCCGGTGAGGCGAGTTCCGACACGCTGATCAAATCGGCGGCTCGCGATCGCGGGCAGGCCCGCTACCTCGGAAACATTCGCATCGCCCCGCACGCGCAAGGGAGTGACGCGCGGCTGCGCGACGATGCGCTCTTGCTCTCGCCGACGGCCCACGTCGATTCGGTGCCCGCCCTCGAGATCGGCGCTAACGACGTCAAGGCTTACCATGGAGCCACCGTCGGAGCGCTCGACGCAGAACAAATCTTTTACCTGCAGAGCCGCGGCATCGAAGCCGGCGCCGCGGAACGAATGATCGCGCTCGGATTTTTCGAGCCGGCGGTAGAGCGCTTTCCGTCGGCGAGTCTGCGCGACGAAATCCGCGCCGCGTTAGCGGCGAAGCTGGCGTGATGCGCGCCGCGGTCTCTTCCAAAGCCGCCGTCATTGCAGCAGACTTCCCGATCTTGCAGCACCCGACGTCGCGCGGAAAGCGGCTGGTATACCTCGATTCCGCCGCAACGTCGCAGAAGCCGCGCGCGGTCATCGAAGCCTTAGTCGACTACTACGAACGATACAATGCGAACATTCATCGCGGCGTATACGAAATCGCAGCGCGCGCCACCGACGAATACGAACGGGCTCGCGTCAAGGTCGCGCGTTTCGTCGGTGCCAAGCCCGGCGAGGTAGTCTGGGTTCGCAACACGACCGAGGCGATCAATCTCGTCGCCTACTGTTGGGGAAGCGCCAACGTCAAACGGGGCGATGCCATCCTGTTGACCGAACTCGAGCACCACTCCGATCTCGTGCCGTGGCAGGCGCTGGCCGATCGAAACGGCGCGGAGCTGCGCTTCATTCCCATAGACGATCGCGGGCGCTACGTCTTGGACGATTTGGATCGCCTGCTCGACGGATGTAAGCTCGTCGCCGCCGCTCACGTCAGCAACACGCTAGGAACGATCGCGCCCCTCGATATCATCGTGCCCCGCGCTCATGCCGCGGGCGCGGTCGTTTTGATCGATGGTGCGCAAGGCGCGCCGCACCTGCCGGTCGACGTCAAGGCGCTCGACGTAGACTTCTACGCCTTCAGTGGTCACAAGATGCTCGGGCCGACCGGCATCGGCGCCCTCTACGGAAAGCGCGCCCTGCTCGAAGCGATGCCGCCGTTTCTTTATGGCGGCGACATGATTAGGAAAGTCGAATACGCGCACACGACCTTCAGCGAACCGCCGCGGAAGTTCGAGGCGGGGACCAGCAACATCGCCGATGCCATTGCCTTCGGCGTGGCCGTCGAGTACTTGGAGTCGATCGGCATGGAGTGGGTGCGCGAACACGAGCGCGCCTTGGTCGGCTACGCTCTGGACCGGCTGGCCGTTTTCGAACCGCGCGGTCTCAAGATCTACGGGCCGCGCGACCCCGACGCGATTTCGGGCGTCATTTCTTTCAACTTCGCCGACGTCCATTCGCACGATCTCGCGTCGATTCTCGACACCGAAGGAGTCTGCATCCGCGCCGGACACCATTGCACCATGCCGCTCATGGAAAAGATGGGTTGGGCCGCCACGGCTCGCGCCTCGTTCTATATCTATAATACCGAGGCCGACGTCGACGCACTCTGCGGAGGAATCGAAAAAGCGGCTCGCGTCTTCGGCCTGTGAACCACGAGGGCTGATGGACGACTTCTATCGCGACTACATCCTCGATCACTACCGCAATCCCCGAAACTTTGGGCATCTCGAGCGCTACGATGCCGAGGCAGAAGACCTCAACCCTCTCTGTGGCGATCAAATCCGGATGGAGTTGAGGCTGGATGACGGGGTAGTCTCGGACCTAAAATTTTCCGGCAAGGGCTGCGCGATTAGCCAGGCTTCGGCCTCGATGCTCACCGAAACGGTCAAAGGCATGAAGCTCTCCGACGTGGCCAAACTTTCAAAGGATGCAGTTCTGGAGAATGTCGGTATCGGCATCAGTCCGACCAGGATGAAGTGCGCGATGCTCGGCCTGCGCGTCCTCAAGAGCGCGGCCATCGGCCGCCTCGCCGCCTGGCCGGACGAGGAGTGATCCGCCCAATCGAGCCGGACCGCTGGCGCGACCTTGCGGCAGAGCCGCAATTTCGCGCGCTGCAGCGCTCGCGCCGGCGTTTCGTGGTGCCGGCGACCCTCTTCTTCATCGCCTACTATCTCGCGCTTCCGATTTCGGTCGGCTTCTTCCCCGAGACCATGAGCCGCGCCGTCGCCGGTCCGCTGACGCTGGCGTATTGTTTCGGCCTCTCGCAGTTCGCAATGGCCTGGATTCTCTTGGCGCTGTATCTACGACGGGCGCGTCGCTTTGACGTCGCAGCGGCACAGATTCGCGAGCAAGAGACGCAAGAGTTGGCGCAACTGGTGACATGAGAACCCAACAGACGCTCGTGATGTTCGCGATCTTCGTTGCGATCACGCTCGTCGTTACGTACTGGGCGTCGGGGCAAAGCACGACCAGCCGCGGCTTCTACGCCGCACACCGTAAAATAGGCGGCCTGCAGAACGGGTGGGCCATCGCCGGCGAATACGTCTCCGCCGCCACCTTCCTCGGCATCACCGGTCTCGTCGCTTTTTACGGCTTTGACGGATTCATGTATTCCGTCGGGTGGCTGGTCGGATATCTGGCGGTGCTCTTCTGGGTCGCCGAGCCGCTTCGTAACGCCGGTAAATATACGCTCGCCGACCTCGTCTCGTTGCGACTGCGCGGACGCGGCGTGCGCGCCACCGTCGCGCTTTCCACGCTCGCCGTCACCTTAATCTATCTGGTCGCTCAAATGGTTGGCGTGAGCGCGCTGGTGAATTTGCTGTTGCCGCGCCTGGGCGACGTCGTACCCATCATTTTCGTCGGCGCGCTGATGCTCGTCTACGTGATTTTCGGTGGAATGCTGGCAACGACGTGGGTCCAGATCATCAAGGCGATGCTCCTGCTCGTCTCAACCTTGGGGCTCTGCCTGCTGATCCTCGTAAATTTCCATTTTTCGATCGGCGCCTTTCTCAGCGCCGCCTCAAACGTGACCGTTGCGGGAAAAGTCACGAACTTGCTCCAGCCCGGTCTGCTCTTTCACGGACCGTTGGGCGCGTGGAATCTCGTCTCGCTCGGCCTCGCGCTGGTTTTGGGAACCGCCGGATTGCCGCACATCTTGATGCGCTTCTTCACCGTCCCCTCGGCGCAAGCGGCACGCACCTCGGTCGCGTGGGCGATGGTGCTGATCGGCGTTTTTTATTTGGCGACGTCCTTCATGGGTCTGGGCGCCGCAACGATGGTAGGCGAAGAACACATCGGCCCGCGTCTGTACGCGGGCCAGGCGATCGAATATATCGCCCATCATCCGGACCAGGCGCAGCAGCTCAACAAACAACTAGCGCATCAAGATTACATCGTGCCCAAGGAAGACAGCAATCTCGCCGCTCCGCTGCTGGCGGCCAAGCTCGGCGGTTCGCTCTTGACGGCTTTCGTCGCTGCCGTTGCATTCGCCACGATCCTTGCCGTCGTCGCCGGCCTGACGATCACGGCGTCGTCTGCCGTGGCACACGACTTTTGGTTCAGCCTCGTTCGCAACGGCCGCGGGTCGGAGACCGAGCATCTTTTCGTGGCTCGAAGCACTGCCGTCGTCGTCGGAGGGCTCGCGATCGCACTCGCGCTTGCGCTGCGCACTTATAACGTGGCCTTTTTGGTGGGCCTCGCCTTTGCCGTAGCAGCAAGTGCAAACGTCCCCGTCATAGTTCTGGCCCTAACGTGGCGCCATTTCTCTCGCACGGGAGCCATCGCCGGCATGCTGTGCGGACTGCTATCTTCGTTTGCGCTCATCGCTTTGAGCCCGCTCGCCATGGGAAATCGTGCGATCTTCCCGCTCGAGAATCCGGGCATCGTTTCAATCCCGATCGGCTTAATCGCGGCCATCGCCGGATCGCTGCTCTTCCGCGATCGCCAGGCCGAACAAAGCTTCGATCAACTGCAAGTGCGCGCGGCCACCGGTCTCGGCGCCGAAGTCTAATCCCCGCGGCGCCGAAGTCTAGTCCAAGCCTAAAGCTTCAGATTTAGTCCAGATCGCCAAGCCCCGGGCCGAAGTTTGCTACGGCCAATTACGCCTGCTACGCCGAAGTCTAGGGCTAAAGCTTCAGATTTAGTTCAGATCGCGAAGCAAAGAGCTGGGCTAGATCTGGAGCTTTAGCGGGGTTTTACGGTGTAGTGGTCGGTTATAACTAACCCGTTCGTGCCGGGACCCACCGTAAACGTAACGTAATACTCGCCGCCGCCGCTCTGCACGGCTGCCGTTACCTGATACTGCTGCGCTCCCACCGTCGCCACGCGCACCGAATCCACGTGCGCTGCCGAGTTCATAAACGATTCGGTCGGCGACCCGTGCGCAAGGTAAGACTCCGCGCTCGAGCGGTCTCCGCGCGCCAACGCCGACAGGTAGGAACGCACGATTCCTACCGCCTGGGTTTCGTTCGGAGGCGCGGGCGCGGTGGTTGCGGCCGGCGCGTGCGTGGCGGCCGGTGCGTGTGTGGCGGCCGGCGCATGCGTGGCGGCCGGGGTTGCCGTCGCGGCAGGTGTTGGCGCCGGCGTAGCCGCCGTCGCTTTTTCAGTTGGCGCCGTCGAAGCCGATGGTGAAGTTTTCGGTTTCGGCGTCGGCGTCGGCGTCGCTGAAGGTTCGGGTGAAGGCGAAGGCTTCGTGCTCGCACTCGCACTCGAACTCGGCGATGGACGCGTCGAGCTCAATGTCGCCGACGGCACCGCCGATGGAAGTTTGGGACTTGATGAGGGCGCCGGTGCCGGCGTTCCGTTGGAAGCGACCGATGCTGCCGGCGAGTTGGATTGGCCAAAGAAGTGAGCGAGCACGCCGCCTAGGAGCAAGCCCGCCAGAATCACTAAAACGATCAGAGGGAGCAGCGGCAGACCGCCCGGCGGTTCGTCGCCGGATCGGCGGCGGCGCGGTTCGCTCATCGTTGCGTTCCGCTCAGGTGCGTGTCAGACGCTCTGCCAACGCATGCTGTAGCACTTCGGGTAGCGTGGCCACGAGTTCGGGGTGCTTCTGGACCAAGAGCGTCGTCGCTTCCTTGAGCAGATCCGGATTGACTCGGGCGTAGCGCACCAGTGAATCCGCCGCGCCGTTTTCCCGGCGGCTGATGCTCTCCAGCGTCGTACCCGCCCCTTCGGCCGCGTCTTCCGACGATTCGCCCCGTTCCCGAAACGCGGCAAAGACCGCTTCGACGTAGGCGTCGTAGACTTCGGGCGGCATCGTCAAAAGCTCGCGCGCATAGAACGAGGCGAGTTCGCTCTCCTCCGTCTTTGCCAGAAGCTTCTCGAGCGCTCCCGCCAACATGTCGGCCGGCACGTTCCCGAAGGACATTCGGCAATCCATTTATCCCCGGCAG
>DATAPM010000112.1:0-13102 GCA_036265225.1 Vulcanimicrobiaceae bacterium | reverse complement strand
CAGGCGCAGGAACATCACACGCAGCTGCCCTCGCTCAACGAGATTCGCGGGGCGCCCACGCCGAGCCCCGTGCATAACGCGACGCTTCCTCCGTAAGGAGGCTCGTGCGCTTCGTAACCTACCGCACCGCCGGCCAACGCGCGCGCCCCGGAGTAATCGAAGGCGACTCCGTTCGGACGATCACGACCGCCACTCTGCGCGATTACATCGCGCTCGCGCCGCACGAACGTATTGCGTGGCACGCGCCCGACGACCTGATCCCACTGGCCGGCGTAGAGCTCGACGCGCCGGTTCTCCCCTCGCGTAACGTCTTCTGCGTTGGACGCAACTACCTCGAGCACGCCAAAGAAGGCGCGCGCGCCGCGGGACGCGAGCTCAAGGTCCCGAGCCGCCCGACGTTCTTTACGAAGGCCCCGACGGCAATCGCCGCTCCTGGGGCGGCGCTGCATCTGAGCGCGCACGTATCGCGCGAATACGATTACGAGGCCGAGCTGGCGGTGGTCATCGGCGCGCGCTGCAAAGATCTTGACGAGCGCGACGCACCGCACGTTATCTTCGGATATACGGCGCTCAACGACGTTACCGCGCGCGACCTGCAGCGCGAGCACGGGCAATGGTTCAAAGGCAAGAGCCTCGATAACTCGTGCCCGATCGGTCCGTGGATCGTGACGCCCGAGGAGATTGGAGATTCGGGGAGCCTCGAACTGCGCTTGCGCCGCAACGGCGTAGAGAAGCAGTACGCCAACACGTCTATGATGATCTTCCCGGTAGCGCGCCTCATCGCCGAGCTCTCGCAAGGGATGACGCTCTTGCCGGGGGACGTGATCGCAACGGGAACGCCCGAAGGCGTCGGCTTTGCCCGCAATCCACCCGAGTTTCTCGCCGACGGCGACGTGCTCGAAGTGGAGATCGAAAACATCGGCACCCTGCGCAACGTCGTCTCGATTACGTAGCCTACAGAACGAAGGGCACGGTAGCCGCGAGGCCGTAAGCCCCGGGCTATGATCGTCGCCGTTCCCCGCGAAGCCGCGGTAAGAGAGCGCAGGGTAGCGCTCGTGCCCGAAACCGTTGCGAGATTTGCCAAATCGGGCGTCACCGTTTGCCTCCTGCAGAACGCCGGCGCGGCGGCGTCGTTCCCCGACGCGCTGTATACCGCGGCCGGCGCGACGATTGCCGCCGATGCGGCGTCGCTCGCCGCCGGCGCCGACGCCGTCGTAACGGTCGGGCGCCCCAGCGACGAAGTGCTGGCTGCGGTACGGCCCGGCACGACGGTCGTCGGATTCTTCAATCCGCTCGGCGACCCGGCGTATCTCGCCCACTTGGCCAACGCCAACGTCACCGCGCTGGCGATGGAGATGATCCCGCGCATCACGCGCGCGCAGTCCATGGACGCGCTCTCGTCGCAAAGCAACATCGCCGGATACAAAGCCGTTCTGCTTGGAGCAACCTCGCTCTCGAAGTTCTTTCCGATGCTCACCACGGCCGCGGGTACGATTCCGCCGGCTAAGGTTTTGGTTCTCGGCGCGGGCGTTGCCGGACTGCAGGCCATCGCGACGGCACGACGTTTGGGTGCGGTCGTCAGCGGCTACGACGTGCGCGCGGCGGTCAAAGAGCAAGTGCAGTCGCTGGGCGCGACCTTTCTCGAATTCGATCTCGGCGAAGATGCCGAGGGCGCAGGCGGTTACGCGAAAGAGCTCACCCCCGAGCAGCAAGAACGGCAACGAGCGTGGATGGTCGAGCAGATTGGTGCCAACGACCTCGTCATCACGACGGCGCTGATTCCGGGACGCAAAGCGCCGATGCTCGTTAGCGAAGCCGCCGTTGCGGCGATGAAGCCCGGAAGCGTGATCGTCGACATCGCCGCCGAGGCCGGCGGCAACTGCGCGCTCACCGTCGCCGACCAGATCGTTACGACGCCGGGCGGCGTGACGATCGTCGGCACGACGAATCTTCCGAGCACGATGCCCGCCGATGCGAGCCGGCTCTACTCGCGCAACATTTTCGCGCTGCTCTCGCCGTGGGTCAAAGACGGCGTTTTTAATGTCGATCCGGAGGACGACGTCGCCAAAGGCGCCGTCGTCGTTCGCGGCGGAAAGGTGCTCGTGGGAGGAAACGCCTCGTGACGGAACTTGCCAATCTCGTCGCGCCGCTCACCGTTTTAATACTCGCGGTCTTCGTCGGCTTCGAGGTCATATCGAAGGTGCCGACGACGCTGCATACGCCCTTGATGTCGGCGACCAACGCGATTCACGGCATCGTGCTGGCCGGCGCAATCGTCATCGTCGCGGGTCTCTTCGGGGTCCAGCACGGCACCGGCATGGTGGTGCTGGCCGTGGCCGCGGTCACGCTCGGCGCGATCAACGTCTTTGGCGGCTTTGCGGTCACCGAACGCATGCTGCAGATGTTCCGCCGCAAGGACGACGCGAAATGAGGGTTTGGATCGACCTCGCCGATCTCGTTGCCGTTGCCCTCTTCATCTACGGCCTACACGAACTAAACTCGCCTGCCACCGCCCGCCGCGGCAACCGCTTCGCAATGGCCGGCATGGCCATCGCTTTAATTGGAATCATCGTGCGCACCGGCGCCGTCGGCTGGGAGGCGGTCGCGATCGGCGTCGCGATCGGCGGTATCGTCGGCATCTACGCAGCCCTCAAAGTCAAGATGACCGCAATGCCGCAGATGGTCGCACTCTATAATGGTGCGGGCGGCGGCGCGGCGGCGCTGATTTCGACCGTCGAGCATTACGTCGTTCACGGCGGCGCGATGAACGACGTCATTGCCGTGTCGCTCGTTCTCTCGGCCATCATCGGCGCGGTCAGTTTCTCCGGCTCGATCGTGGCGTTTCTGAAGCTTCAAGAAGTAATGACCGGGCGCCCCATAACCTATCCCGGCCAACAGATCGTCAACGGATTGGTGCTGCTCGCAATCGTCGGCCTTGCGGCGTGGTTCGTCGTCTCGCTCGGAACGCTGCCGGCATGGGGCTACGCCGCGCTGCTGCTCGGCGCGCTGATGCTGGGCGTGCTCTTCGTTCTGCCGATCGGCGGCGCGGATATGCCGGTCGTCATCTCGCTGCTCAACTCGTTCACCGGCGTCGCCGTGGCCATCACCGGATTCGAGATCGACTCGAAACTGCTCATCATCTGCGGCGCTCTGGTCGGCGCGAGCGGCACCATCCTGACCGTTGCCATGAGCCGCGCGATGAACCGCCCACTGACCAACGTGCTCTTCGGCGCGTTCGGTTCCGCCGGCGGCACGGAGGTGGCATCAGCGAGCGGCGGCCCGCAGCAAATTCGCAGCGCCAGCGCCGACGACGTTGCAGTGATGCTTGCCTATGCTTCGAAGGTCATCTTCGTTCCCGGGTACGGAATGGCAGTCGCCCAAGCGCAGCATAGCGTTAAGGCACTTGCCGACCAACTCGAAAAGCGCGGCGTCAAAGTACTCTACGCGATTCATCCGGTCGCCGGACGCATGCCCGGGCACATGAACGTGCTGCTCGCCGAAGCTAACGTGCCGTACAATCAGCTCCTCGACATGGAAGATGCCAATCCCGAGTTTCCGACCGCCGACGTCGCGCTCGTCATCGGCGCCAACGACGTCACCAACCCGGCGGCTCGCAACGTCACGAGTTCGCCGATCTACGGCATGCCGATCCTCGACGTCGACCGCGCCGGTAACGTCGTCGTGCTCAAGCGTTCGATGCGCTCCGGCTTCGCCGGCATCGAAAACCCGCTCTACGAAATGCCTAACTGCTCGATGCTCTTCGGCGACGCCAAAGCCTCGGTCGACGCCCTCACCTCCGCCGTCAAGGCCCTGTAAGGCCAGCAGGCGAACGCCTCCCCAACACGCTTTCGGCGCCGTCGCCGGCGCCGTCTACGGAGGTTGGAGCATGCCTCTCTACAAACGGCTTTTCGCCGAACTCTTCGGTACGTTTTGGCTCGTGCTTGGCGGTTGCGGTAGCGCCGTGCTCGCGGCGGCTTTCCCCAAGCTCGGCATTGGATTTGTCGGCGTCGCCATCGCATTCGGATTGACGCTGCTGACGATGGCCTTCGCGATCGGCCCCATCTCCGGCTGCCACATCAATCCCGCCGTCACGGTCGGACTCTGGGCCGCGCGCAGATTTCCCTCGCGCGACGTGATTCCATACATCGTGGCGCAGGTTATCGGCGGCATCATCGCCGGCGGCGTACTCTACGCCATCGCCAGCGGCCAAGCCGGCTTCTCGACCGCCGGAGGATTCGCTTCCAACGGCTACGGCGAACACTCGCCGGGACAGTTTTCGCTGACCGCGTGCGCGATCACCGAAGTGGTGATGACGCTCGTGTTCATCTTTATCATCGCCGCTTCGACCGATAAGCGCGCGATTGCGGGCTTCGCGCCGATCCCAATCGGCCTGTCGCTAACGCTGATTCACTTGATCAGCATTCCGGTGACCAACACGTCGGTCAATCCGGCTCGCTCGACCGGCGTTGCGGTCTTCGTGGGCGGCTGGGCGATCGCGCAGCTCTGGCTCTTCTGGGTTGCACCGATCGTCGGCGGAGCCATCGGAGGAAAGATCTACGATTGGCTCTTTGCGCCGGGAGTTCCGCAAGCCGAGACCGAGATCGCGACCGTTACCTAGGGCTGCGGCCTACGAGGGAACGGCCGGCGTCGGGCCGCCCGGTAGCGGGGGCGGCGGCATGGGGGGCGGCGGCAGATCTTGCGGAGCGGTCGGCGAGCCGCGCTTGCGCTTTTTGCGCTCGGTGATCTCGATCACGACGATGTAGAGCACCGGGACGATCGCTAGATTCATGATCGTGGAAACGATCATGCCGCCCATCACCGCCGTGCCGAGCGAAATGCGCGACTGCGCGCCGTCGCCGTGCGCGAAGGCCAGCGGCAGAATGCCGAGGATAAACGCGATCGACGTCATTAGGATCGGGCGGAGCCGCGTAGCCGCTGCCTCTGCTACCGCAGCGACCGGCTCGAGACCCTGTTCGCGCAGTTGATTGGCGAACTCAACGATAAGGATCGCATTCTTCGCCGCCAATCCGATCAGCATGACGTAGCCGATCTGCGCGTAAACGTCCGACGACGTGATCGGGATCGGTACCGGATGCCCCGCTAGTACCGAGTGCACGATCTGACTAGCGAGCTCGACGAGCCGGCGAATGTAGATCGCGCCGATCGCGCCGAGTAGCGCGAGCGGTACCGCGAGCATGATAACGAACGGCGTGGCCAAGCTCTCGTATTGAGCGACGAGCACGAGGAAGACGAAGAGCAGGCCCATTGCGAAGACGGCGATGGTCTGCGGTCCGCTCTGCACTTGCTGGCGGGCAATACCGCTCCAGTCGTAACTCATGCCCTTGGGCAGATTTGCCTCAACGTGCTTCTGAATGGCGGTTAGTGCCTGCCCCGAACTCGCGCCGATTCCCGGGTTGCCGTCGATCTCGACGGCGTTGTACTCGTTGAACCGCATGATAGCCACGTTATTGGTGGCCTGTTTCGTCTGCAGGAACTGGCTCACGGGCATCATCGCTCCGGCGGAGTTCGCAACGTAGATGCGCGAGTAGTCGGTCGGCGACGTTCGCTGCTTGGCGTTGGCCTGAACGATAACTTGATACGAGCGCGTTCCGTAGTCGAAAAAGTTTACGAACGTCGATCCCGTCGTCGCATTGATCGTATCGAAGAAGGCCGACGGCGAAACGCCGAACGCCAGCGCCTTGGAACGGTCGAACACGGTGGTCAAGTACGTTCCCGTAAAGATCGTCGGGAAACGCACCTGCGACAGCGCCGAGTCCTGCTTCGATTGAGCCAGCACGGCATTCCCGACCTTGTTGAGCGCCGGCAGCCCCAGGTTGTTGATGTCTTGGATCTCGATGGCGAAGCCGCCGGTCGAGCCGAGACCCGGGATGGCCGGCGGATTTGCCGGATACGCGGTCAGGTTTGGAATCTTAGAAAACCGCGTGTACAGATCGAATTGCATCGCGAGCGACGAGTTCTGCACGCCCTTGCGCTCGGAGAGCGGCTTGAGCTGCAGGAACATCGTCGCTTGATTCGAGCTGTTGTTGGCGAAGCCGAAGCCGATGCCGGAAGTGACCGCTTCGACCTGCGGCAGCTTGAGCATCATTCCTTCGAGACGTTTCACCATCGCCGTGGTTTGATCGATCGACGACTGAATCGGCAGAGAGACGATGATATAGAGCAGGCTCTGATCTTCGTTGGGCAAGAATCCCGTCGGCGTTATCTTGAACATGATCCCCAAGCCGGCGATCGCCACCAGGAAGATCGCGATCATCAAGCGCTGCCGCGCGATGAGTTTGGGAACCAACTGCCGGTACCATTCGGTCAGCGCGTGCAGCCGCAGGTTGAACCAGACCATGAACCGGTTGGTCGGCGGATCCGCACCGTGTACGAGCACGTAGGTCAGCACCGGAGCCAGCGTCATCGCGGTGAAGAGCGAGATGCCGATCGCGGCGGCCATCGTGAGCGCGAACTGTTGAAAGAGCAGGCCGGTCGTGCCCGGCAAGAAGGCAACCGGAACGAATACCGACATCAGCACGAGCGACGTTGCCACGACGGCGCCGCCGATTTCGCGCATCGCTCGCGCGGTCGCTTGGAACGGATTGGTCTTGTCGTCGACGATGTGGCGGACGATATTCTCCAGGACGACGATGGCGTCGTCGACGACCAGACCGGTCGCCAGAGTCAAACCGAAGAGCGTTAGCGTGTTGATCGAAAAACCGAGCAGCTTCATCGCGGCGAACGTCCCGATCAGCGAGACCGGGATCGTGATCGACGGAATCAGCGTGCTGTGCCAATTCTGTAAGAAGATGAAGATGACGAGCACCACCAGCGCGATGGCGATGAGCAAGGTGACGAAAACTTCTTTGATCGAAGCCCGCACGAAGTCGGACGTGTCGAAGGCGATCTTATAAGCGTAGCCGGTCGGCATCGTCTGGGCGATCTGGGCCATGGTCGAGCGCACGTTCTTGGAAATCTGCAGCGAGTTTGCCGTGGGTTCGCCCTCGACCGCCAGCACCACGGCCGTTTCGCTATTGTAGCGGGCCGACGTGATATAGTTTTCTGCTCCCAGCTCGACTCGCGCGACGTCGCCCAAACGCAAGTATCCGCCGTTGGGCTGTGCCTGCACGACGATCTGCTTGAACTCCTCGGGCGTTTGCAGCCGCCCGTTGATCGATATGGGGATTTGGAAGGGCTGCGAACCCGTCGTCGGGGGCTGGCCGATGGCGCCCGGGGCGACGTCGGCATTGTTCTGCTTAATGACGTTGATGATCGTATCGAGCGAAACGTTGTTGGATTGAAGCTTGTGCGGGTCCACCCATACACGCATGCCGTAGGTGCGATCGCCCAGGACCTCGACCTGACCGACGCCGGGCACGCGCTTGAGATTCTCGATGACGTTGAGGTCGGCGTAGTTGCTGACCGCGATGTCTGAGACCGCCGAACTCGTGGAGAGCATCGCCACGGCGATGGTGATGTTTCCCGAACTCTTCTGAACGCTGACGCCTTGGCTCTGCACGGCCTGCGGCAACTGCGAGAGCGTCAAATCGACGCCGTGCTGGACGTTGGTCTGGTCCGTTGTGGGATCGGTTCCGAGCGCGAAGGTGCAGGTGATCACGCTGGTGCCGTTAGCGCTGGAGTAGGATTGCATATACTGCAAGCCGTCGGCGCCGTTGATGTTGATCTCCAGCGGCGTCGTCACCGAACGCATCACCATCTCCGCGGTGGCCCCGGGATATTGCGACGTCACGGTAACGGTCGGCGGCGAGATTTGCGGATATTGCGCGACCGGAAGTGCGGGGATCGTGATAAGGCCGGCGAGCAAGACGATAAAACTCATGACTCCCGCAAAAAGCGGACGCCTAAGAAAGAACTCAATCACGAGGCGGCGCCACGGCCCGTCGCGTTCATCCGGAAACGAGCGTTCGCACGCCGGACCGGCAAATTCCTGGCGCCCCTATCGCACGCGCCACGCATAGGCATTCCAGGTCGGGAGGAATGCGTTGGGTGAGAAACCGTGCAGACGCCTGCGATACGCATAGACGTAATCCGCATTGAAGAGGTAGAGGATCGGAACCTGTTCGGCGACGATTCGCGCGATTCGTCCATAGATTCGCTTGCGCGCGCTCTGGTCGGTCGAGCTCAACGCCGCCGTTTCGAGCCGCTGCACTTGCGGCGAACACCATCGCATGTAGTTGGATGGCGCTCCACAGCCCAATACGGCGGAATCATCGGGGTCGGCCCCCATCGTCCACGGCACGTAGGCCAGATCGAAGAGGCCGGCGGCGAGCACGCCGGTGTGCGGAAGAAATAGCTGCGCGTTGCTCACCGACTTGATGCTCACGTCGATACCGCGCTGGTGGAGGGCCGCTTGCACGGTCGTCGCCACTCGCACGCCCGTCGCAGTCTCGGGAAACTGCGCGTACGTTAAATGAAGCGGTGCGCCGTTGCGCCGGCGCATCCCGTCCGGGCCGCGGCGCCACCCGGCCTGGTCCAGCAAACGATCCGCCCGCACGGGATCGAAGCCCGGCTCGCGCACCGACGGATCGAACGCCCACGAAAATCGCGGCTGAATCATGTCCGTTACCGGATAATAGCCCAGGGTGATCTTGCGCGAGATTGCCGCGCGATCGATCGACGCGGCCAGCGCCCGGCGGACTCGCACGTCGGTTAGCGGCGGGCGAGATGTGTTGAACGCCAACCCCGCAACGACGGCGGTCGGCACGGTTAGCAAGCCGATCCCTTTCCCGCGGACGATGACCGATTGCGCCGGAGCTACGAGGTTCCAGTCCAGCTCACCGGACTGGAGGAGGAGCAAGTTCGTCGAGGGGTCGGGCACCGATCGCACCACCAGCTCGCGCACCGCCGGAACTCCGCGCCAGTAGCGCGGATTGGCGGCATAACGCAGGCCTTCGCCGCGACGCCAGGAGAGAAACCGGTAGGGCCCGTCGCCGACCAGCGGTGCCGCATTGAAAGAAGCGCCGATCAAGGGCTCTTGCCCGGCGAGAACGTGCTTGGGTAAAACGAACTGGGGGGTGAACCCATACGAAAAGTAGGTCATCACCGCCGGCGCCCAAGCCCGCTTCAAATGGAAAATGGCCGTCTGCGCGTCGGGCGCTTCGGCGCGGTTGATTAGGTCGTAGCCCTCGTGCGTGCGTACCGGATTGCGTGGGTCCAAAATGGCGCGTAGCGTGAAGATGACGTCGCCCGAGGTCACCGGCTTACCGTCGCTCCACCGCACGCCGCGGCGCAAACGGTAGCGAATCGTTCGCCCGTCAGCCGAGAGGCCGCCGTTGGCAACGGTGGGGATCTCCGCAAGGAGCGCCGGCTCGGGGCGCCCTCGGGGATCCAAATCGATGAAGGGCTCAAAAACCAAGCGAGCAAGTTGCTGCTCGACTGAGGCGGCATCGGGGTTGAGAAAGAGCGGATTGAGGTTACGGGGGTCGGCCGCGATGTCGAAGCTTACGGCGGACGCCGGCCGCCCCGAACGGGCCGGGGCGCAGCCCCCTGCGAGGCTCAAGGAGACAAGCATCATCGCCGACCATCTGCGGCGGCTTGCGCCGAATGGATTGCCGGTGTTATTGTTAGACAGCCGAAAATCTTTCGGCATTATCGCTTCTATGTCGAATATGGTGCTGATGACAGAAGAGCTCGATGAGCTCGACCTCCGGCTTCTCGACGCGTTGCAGCGCAACGCGCGATCTACCTTTACCGAACTGGGCGCGGTCGTCGGTCTCAAGCCTCCCGCCGTCCACGACCGCGTCAAGCGTCTCGAGCAGCGTGGTTATATCCGCGGCTATTCCGCCCAGCTCGATCCCAATCGCCTCGGACTGCACTTGACCGCCTTCGTAAGCTGCTACACCTCGCCCGATTGCGCGTACGACGAGTTCACCCGGCGCTTGAGCGAGATGCCTGAAATTTGCGAAGTGCATTCGGTCGCCGGGGAAGAGACCTTCCTTTGCAAAGTGATGACGCGCTCGACGCAGCACCTCGACGAGCTTCTCGCTCGCCTCAAGGCGACGCCGGGTATGGCGCGCACGCGAACCACCGTCGTGCTCAGCGTCCCATTCGAACGCGTCGGAGTCACGGTACCGTGAGCGCGAAGGCCGGCCTGCGTCCGCCCGTGCATCCGTTGGGCATCCACCGCGTCATCGAACCCGAGGGTGCGATGCCGCAGCAGGCCTGGCGTCTCGACAACACGCCGGCCGCGGCTGCCAACGAAATCCTTTGCGAGGTCGAAGCGCTCAACATTGACTCGGCCTCCTTCAAGCAGATTACCGATGAGTGCGGCTTCGACCCGCAGCGCATCGGCGAACACATCGTTAAGATCGTCGGCGAGCGCGGCAAGCAGCACAATCCGGTAACCGGCAGCGGCGGTATGTTCGTCGGGCGCGTGCTGGAGATCGGCGAGTTGCTGAGCGAGAATATCGATCTGCGTCCCGGCGAGCGCATCGCTTCACTCGTATCGCTAACGCTGACGCCGCTTTGCATCGAATCGATCGAAGGCGTCGACGTCGCGACCGGTCGCGTCTGGGTCAACGCCAAAGCGATTCTCTTTGAAAGCGCGCTGTGGGCCCGTCTCCCCGAAGACGTCGATGAAGGCGTCGCCTTAGCCGTCTTCGACGTGGCCGGCGCGCCGGCGCAGACCCGGCGGCTCTGTTCGGAAGGGCAGACCGTCGTCGTCATCGGTGCCGACGGTAAGAGCGGGATGCTGGTCTGCGCGCAAGCCAAAGCGCGCACCGGCGCGCGAGGCCGGGTGATCGGCGTCGTGCCCGATGCATCTTCGCCGGCCGCCGCGGTGCTGCAGCGTTGCGGCGTGGTCGACGAGCTGATCGTCGCCGATGCGCGCGACGCGCTGCAGACGAGCTCGCGCGTCACTGGGGCAGCGCCGCAGCTAGCCGATCTGGTGATCAACTGCGTCAACGTGCCCGGCACGGAGCTCGCATCGATTCTTTGCGCCCGCCAAGACGGCACGATCTACTTTTTTTCCATGGCGACGTCGTTTACGACCGCTGCGCTCGGCGCCGAAGGCGTAGGTCGCGACGTCACGATGATTATCGGCAACGGTTACACCAAGGGTCACGCAGAGATCGCGCTCCAGACGCTGCGCGAGCATCCCCAGATACACGCTCACTTCAATCGTACGTACGCGAGAAAGAGCCAATGATGGAAACGATCGCCGCTCCCCGTCACATCAAGCCCCCCGCTCCGCCCGAGCAGTTCGAGTACAAGAACCTCCGGCAGGGTGAGTTTTGGCGCGGTGTTCCGGCCTACGCCGACGTCGACGAGGCGACGTTTCTCGACCACCTCTGGCAGCAGCGACAATCGGTCAAGACGGCCGAAGAGCTGCTGCAGACGATTCGCGAGGTCTGCTCGCCGGAGTTCTACCGCGACGCCGAGGAGGGGTTTCGGCGCGCGCCGATGGCCGTGCGGGTCTCGCCGTACGCGATTGCGCTGATTGATTGGAACGATCCGGCCAACGATCCGATCCGCCGGCAGTTCATTCCGCTCGCGTCGACGTCGCTGCCCGATCATCCGCGGTTAACGCTCGACTCGCTGCACGAGCAGCAGGACTCGCCGGTACCAGGCCTGGTGCATCGCTACGTCGATAAGGCGCTCTTCCTTCCGCTCAACGTCTGTCCGGTCTATTGCCGCTTTTGCACGCGCAGCTATGCGATCGGACCCGATACCGAAAACGTGGACAAAGTCGCGCTGGCCAAGACGCCCAAGCAATGGCAGGAGGCCTTCCAATATATCTCCGAGCGACCCGAACTCGAGGACATCGTCATTTCCGGCGGTGACGTCTACCAGCTGCCGCCCAAAAACGTCGAGTTCATCGGCAACGCGCTGCTGGACATTCCGCACGTGCGCCGGATGCGCTTTGCAACCAAAGGCCCGGCGATCATGCCGATGAAGATCATCACCCACGTCGAGTGGCTCGACGCGATTACATCGATCGTGGATCGCGGACGCACGTTGGGCAAAGAGGTCGTGCTTCACACGCACTTCAACGCACCTGAAGAAATCACGTGGATTACCGAGAGGGCCATGCGCATGCTCTTCGAGCGCGGTATCTTCACGCGCAACCAGTCCGTGCTGATTCGCGGCGTAAACGATACGCGCGAGCGCATGCAGTTGCTCGTCAAGCGCCTCGGCCACGTCAACGTCCACCCCTATTACGTCTACATGCACGACATGGTCAAGGGTGTCGAGGAACTGCGGACGACCATCGCAACCGCGGTCGACACGGAGAAGTTCGTGCGCGGCAGCACCGCGGGATTCAACACACCGACGTTCGTTTGCGACGCTCCCGGCGGAGGCGGCAAGCGCGACGTGCATTCCTACGAGTATTACGACCGCGAGAACGGGATCGCGGTCTATGCGGCGCCCAGCGTCAAGCCTGGTAAGGCGTTCGTTTACTTCGATCCGATCGACCGTCTCGGGGCCGCCGCGCAGGCGCGCTGGGCCGTGCGTGAGATTCAGGAAGAGATGATTCGCGCCGCCATCCGCAACGCAGGCGTCGGCGACGAAGAGCTCGTTCTGGCGTGAGGGACGATCGACCGTTTCGGCTCGATCTCATCGTCGCGCTCGGCGCGCTGCTTATCAGCACCGTCGCGGCGGTCGCAACCATCTATCAGACGCGCGTTATCGCTAACCAGTTCAGCGCGGCGGTGTGGCCTTACGTCAGCTTTGATGCGACCAGCGCACCCTATTTCACCGAACTCGACCTGCGAAACGACGGCCTCGGACCGGCCATTATCCGCGGGGTCAAGCTCAGTTGGGATGGCAAGGCGCAGCCTTCAATCGAGACGCTCGTCGCCTCGCTGCGAACCGTCGACCCGCAAATGACCAACTCCATTCGCGCCGCCATCCATGCGGGAGCGAACGTCAAGCTGACGACCAGTACGCCGACCGTGGGAACGGTTATTCCGGCAAACTCGGAGCACGTGGTGATGAGGATGGAAGGCGTCGCGCTGGTGTCGCGCATTCGGCCCCAGCTTCGGCACCTAGGAATTTCGGTATGCTATTGTTCGCTGACCGGGAACTGTTGGACGCAGAGCTATCAGAACCGCGATTCCGAACCAATCAGCGTGCGATCGTG
>DATAPM010000111.1:0-3532 GCA_036265225.1 Vulcanimicrobiaceae bacterium | reverse complement strand
TGGGGGCCCGCCGACGTATTTGGTCCCGGCAAGGTCTTGGTTTTCGGCGACGTTTTCGATCGCGAAGGCAAGCCGTTCGCCGGCGACGTCCGCGGCGCGCTCAAGAAATTCGCCAACGATTGCTATGCGAAGGAAGGCTACGCACTCAACGCTGCCAGCGAAATCGAGGGCTTTCTCTTCCGGGGGCTCGACGCCGAGCGGCACTTCCACGACACGGGCAAATTCGAGTACGTCAATACCGGCGGCTACTATCACTCGCTTCCGGGCGATCCTCTGCGCGATTTCATCGACACCGTTGCCGAAGTACAGCGCTCCATGGGCTTCCAAAACGAGAAGGACCATCCGGAAGTCGCGCCCTCGCAGTTTGAAATCAACTATAACTACGGCGAGGTCGTGGCGGCCGCCGACCAGATCCAGCTCTATAAGCTCATCTGCCGGCAGGTGGCAACCAAACTCGGCATGACTGCGAGCTTCTTGCCCAAGCCGGTCGTCGGCGTCAACGGCAGCGGGATGCACACCAACGTCTCGGTGAGTAAGAACGGCCGAAGCCTTTTCTGGGACGCCAAAGGCCAAGAACAGCTCAGCGGCTTCGGCTGGAAGTTCGTGGACCGCATCCTCACGCACGGTAACGATATCTGTTTGATGCTCAACTCGAGCGTCAACTCGTACCGCCGCCTCGATCCGCACTTCGAAGCGCCCAATCAGATCAAGGCCTCGGCCGTCGATCGCGGATCGATGGTTCGCGTTCCCATTGGGAACGAACGCAGCATGCGTACCGAGGTTCGATCGGTTGCGCCCGATGCCAATCCTTACATGGTGATGTTGGCCGTCTTCAAGACCGGGCTTGAGGGAAGTACGAGCAACCTGAAAAACCTCCGCCAGGCCGATCGCTACCTGCCCGACAATATTTACGACGCCCTTGCGGCGTTCCGTGAGTCGGATTGGACGACGAAACTGCTGGGAGAAGACGTCAAAAACCGCTACGCCGACCTCAAACAAGCCAGCGCCGATCGCTGCCCGCGCCTACTGGGCTCGTTCGTGAAGGCACAAGAAGTGCAGTACCATCACGAAGTCTACAATCAGTATCTCTGGAATCTATTCTAAACAGTTTTTCGGGTTCAACAGGCACGACGGGCGTCCGAGATTCCATCCCTCGGGCGCTCGTTGTCTGCAACGGCCATCGGCTCCATGGGTGCTCTCAGAGCGTAAACTCCATGCCATCGTAGGCAATTTCGGCGCCGCTAGCGCGCAGCTCAAAGGACTCCTGAGAATCTGGATTCAGCACCGGGTTGGAGTTGTTGATGTGCGTGAAGATGATGCGCGCATTAACGGGGCCGAGTAAGCCGAGGGTGCCGTCGGGGCCGCCGAGCGGCAGGTGTCCCAGATGGCGAGCGCTCTTGTCCATCAGTCCAGCCGCGATCATCTCGTCGTCGTAATAGAAAGTGCCGTCCAGGATCGCGACGCCGGCGGCGGCGATCGCTTCGCGCAGCTCATCATCGAGTTCCGCATAAACGGGTGCGAAGAGTAGCCGCCCGCCGCTCGCGCGGTCGCGGATTTCATAGGCGACGACGGCGCCGGGTAGCTCGCGGCGCCCGTCGTAGCCGGGCGTCGTTCCGGCTACGGGAATCGCGCGAACGCTCAACGCATCCCCAACCACGTCGTTCGCTTCCGCCGTGGGCGGGCAGAAGCCGTGAAGCGGCACTTCCAGCCAGCTGTGTGGTGAAAGCGCGAAAGGCGCGAAGGCCGGTTGCGCTTTCGCAATGGCGCGCACCAGCGCGCTCGAACGCAGGACGAAAGAGTGGGGTCCGCGCTGACGCAGCACGGCCAGTCCGCCGAGGTGATCGACGTTGGCGTCGGTGAAGAGCATGCCGCCGATCGGCGTGCCTCGCGGCGGCCGCGGGTGCAGCGGCACGAACGCTTCGATTTGCTCGGCGATGTCGGGCGAGCAGTTAAGCAAAAGCCAGCGTTCGCCGTCGGCGCTGACCGCCAACCCGGACTGCGTGCGGCGCGGCACACGGCCGGTGCGTGCCTCGCTGCAGTTAAAACACGCGCAGTTCCATTGCGGGACGCCGCCGCCGGCAGCCGAGCCCAAGACGCGAACGATCACGCGCGGCGCGCGACGAGCGCAGCTTCTTCAGAAGAACCATCGCGCAATGCGACGACGGCATCGTGAGCCGGGCTCAACGAACAGGCCGGGTCGGTCAGTCCCGCGTCGCCCGCTAGCAGGAAGGCCTGGCAACGGCAACCGCCCCAATCAATCTCCCTGCGCTCGCACGAGCGGCACGGCTCGGGCATCCAGTCCGTGCCACGATAACGAATAAACGAATCTGATTCGCTCCAAATCTCCGCCAGCGGGCGGTCGCGGACATTCTCAAACTGAAGCGTTTCGATCGCCGCCGCGGCAGGACAGGGTAAAACCTGGCCGTTAGGGGTCACGGTCATGAACTCGCGGCCCCACCCATTCATGCACGGTTTCGGAAAATCATCAAAGTAATCTGGGCGCACGTAGACGATCTCCATTCGCCCGGTCAAACGCTCACGCGCGGCATTCACGGCCGCATCGGCATCGCGCACTTGCTCGCGCGTCGGCATCAGCGCCGCGCGATTGCGATAGGCCCATCCATAAAACTGCACGTTGGCTAACTCGAGTCGCCGAATCTCCAGGCGTTCCGCCAGCGCGATAACCTCTTCGAGCGCGTCGTGGTTAAAGCGATGCAGTACGCAGTTGAGCGTCAGCGCAACGTCGCGCTCGCGAACGCGTTTCAACACTTCCAGCTTCTTTTCGTGCACGACCGTGCCGGCGATTCGATCGGCGACCTCGGCCCCGGCCCCTTGAATCGAAATCTGCACGTGGTCAAGTCCCGCGTCGAGCAGCCGATCGAGCAGGGCATCCTCTAGGAACGTTCCCTGCGTGATGAGATTGGTGTAGAGCTCCAGTCGTGAAGCCGCCGACACAAGCTCGGGAAGATCGCGGCGCAACGTCGGCTCGCCCCCCGAAAAATGCACTTGCACGACGCCGGCATCGGCCGCTTGTGCCAGCACGCTCTCCCACTGCTCCGTCGAGAGTTCGCCGGCATAGTCGCGCAGGCGAAGCGGATTGTAGCAATATGGGCACTGCAGGTTGCAGCGATAGGTCAGCTCGCAGAGCAGCGAGAGCGGCCGCGGCGTCATCGCAGGAAACCGCGCTCGGCCAGCCGGGCAAAGAGTTCGTCGAGCTCCTGGCGCGCGGTCTCTGCCGCTACTTCAAAACGCACCACGATGGCGGCGAGGATCTCGTCGAAGGTGTGCTTTCCATCCACCAGTTCCAGTGCCGCCGCGGCGCTGGCGTTAAGCATGAGCGCCCCTTCTGGTACGAGCAGCATGACGCCGCCGTCGCGATCGTGGCGAAGCTTGACGCCCTTTCCCAACGAGAGCGGCGCCTCGCGGTTCACGGTGCGGTGCCGCACGACAGCGCGGTTGCGTCCAAAATGCACCACAACACGTCGCACTTGAAACCAAGCGCGTCGACGCAGCGCTGCTCGAGCTCGGGCGT
>DATAPM010000110.1:0-16769 GCA_036265225.1 Vulcanimicrobiaceae bacterium | reverse complement strand
CGTCGTGCACGGCGCGAACGTCCCGGCTGGTATCGCCGCGCAGCTGCGCCCCGAAGAGGCAGTCGAACTCGCGCTTCTGATGCGACTCGTTACGAATTTCGACCACAACGTAGGCCGTTAACGGAGCGACCTGGTCGGTCTCGGCCGTGGCATTGAGGACGAAGACCGTTTCGCTGACGGCGACGCCGTCGTCGATCCAATACGAATACACTTGGTTGTCGGGGTGAATGCGAAACCGTCCGTCAATCTTGGCGCGCGCCGCGCCGGTCGGCCCGTCCCAAAACTGAATTGAAGCGCCCGACAGCAAGGTGGCCCCGAGATCGCTGGAGTAAAATTTTTCGATTGCGCCCGACGCCTTGATGACGATCGCGCCTTTTGGACAGCCGAGCGTACTCCCGGCGGCAAGCTCCGTATCGTCGACCTCGTAGGCCGCAATGCGCTCGCCGGAACCGAAGATTCGGGCGCCCATCGGCGTGTCGTTTGCTTGATGCGCAGGCGCGCTCCTTCCGGCAGCCAAGAGTTTGGCGTGCTCTTACTCGGCATCGAGACCTCTTGCGACGACACCGCGGCGGCGGTCGTACGCGACGGTCGTGACGTGCTTTCCAACGTCGCGACCAATCAAGATGCCTTTCACGCAAAGTACGGCGGCATCGTCCCGGAGATCGCCAGCCGGCGTCACGTGGCCCTGCTCTCGGCCGCGGTCGAAGATGCGCTGGAGCGCGCCGGCCTTTCGTTCGGGGAACTCGACGGCATCGCCGTCACCAGCGGACCGGGGCTCATCGGCAGCCTCGTCGTCGGCGTCGCCTCGGCTAAGGCCTACGCCTTCGCGTTAAACAAGCCGCTCTACGCGGTCAATCATCTGCACGGCCACGTCTTCGCGCCGTTTCTCGAGCACTCCGAACCGCTGCCGTATCCGTTTCTCACGCTGCTCGTCTCGGGCGGCCACTCGCAACTGGTGGCGGTCGAGTCGGCAACGCGCATGCGCGTTCTGGGGCGAACGCACGACGATGCGGCCGGCGAAGCGTACGATAAGACCGCACGACTACTCGGGCTTCCCTATCCGGGTGGCCCGGCACTCGATGCGATGGCGCGACGCGGCGACCCGGCCGCGCATCCGTTCCCGCGCCATCGCCCAGCCGACGGTTCGCTCGACCTTTCGTTCTCCGGCCTCAAAACGTCTGTGCGCTACTTTCTCGAATCCGATGCCGGGCGAAAGGCCAAACCCGAAGACGTCGCCGCATCCTTTCAAGCGGCCGTCGTGGACGTGCTGATGGCGCGGTTGCAAGCCGCCTACGAACGCGCATCGTACAACGCCGTGACGCTTTCGGGCGGCGTCGCCGCCAACTCCGCGCTGCAAGCCGCCGTACGCGCGTGGAGCGACCGCAACGGCATCCGCGCTTTGATTCCACCGCCACAATACTGCACCGATAACGCTGCGATGATTGCCGCCGCCGCCTTCTATCAAGGCGATGCCATTCGCGCCGATCCCGTCGCGCTTACCGCGAACCCCAATCTGCCATTCGCAACTGCGTAATCTTTCCACCGAGGAGCATCTACATGAAAAACTTAGGTCTCGACTACTGCGCCCTGCTCTGTTGCACGACCGCAGCTTTTTTTGCAGGCTGCGCCGGCGCACAGCCCGCAACCGGCACGCCTATCGCAGTGGCGAACGTAAGGACTTTGACCGAGGCGAACCGCGCCGAGCTACTGTACGCAACTACCACCGGTCATCAATACGTCTATGCTATCAACTATCCCGAAATGTCGCTGCGCGCTCGGCTCGGGCCGTTTCCCGGCTTAGGGCCGCAGATCTGCACGAACGGCGCAAACGGTGACCTCTATGGGTGATGCGGACGACCAGCCACTCGGGGGACATCATCTACATCTACAAACACGGAGCGACGCAGGCTACCCGAACGCTGCCGGCCCCGAATAGCGCGTATTCGTGTGCGGTCGATCCCAGGTCACGCGATCTGGCGGTAACGACCGAAGTTTCAACGGTGGCAATTTATCGGCATTCGCGCGGCACACCGCAAGTGTACCCCGCACACTCATTCACCGGTTATCCGGCGTACGACGATGCCGGCAATCTTTACCTTGCGCGTCCCGCCGGCGGTTATTATGAGGTGGCCGTTTTAACGAATGGGACGCTACACTCCATTAAATTCGATCAGGAAATTTTTGGACTCGTGCATTTGCAATGGCTAGATGGACTTCTGGTCGTTACGACGCATGCGCACGGCGGCTCTCAGAACTACCATCAGGATGTCTATGCAATACAGATAAACGGTTCGTACCAAGGGCATGTCGTGCAAAGCCTCGCCCTCGACCGAAAAAATCGGGAAGAGCCACCGAAGACGCCCGTGGACTGGGTCGAAGGCGACGCCCTGATGGCCCCCGGTCACAATCGAGGTGCCCTGGATTTTTGGAACTACCCGGGAGGAGGCGACCCTGAACGGTCGGTGCGGCTTGAATTGGTGGATGGATACTTCACCGGGATGGTAATGTCGCCCTAAGGCGACGGGAGCGACGGCACATCGTGATCCAGTTTGAAACCACGACGCGCATCTCGGAAGCACGCGAAACGCTATGGCGAATCTACCGGGGACGCGTTATTTTTTACGCGCTCGTCTTTGCCGTGATCACCCTCGCGCTCTTTCGCTTTCAAAGCGGCGATCTGGCGCGGCTCTCGCTGATCTGGGGATTCGGTTGGGTCGCGATCTTCTTGTGCGTTTGGGGCGCCATCATTTTGTTCCAAGGCTCGAAGATGGCCGAGCGGAGCAGCGCGCACGGGCCGCTTCGCTGGACGGGCTCCGACGAGGGCTTTCGCGTCGAGAGCGGCAGCTCGGCCGTTACGTTCGACTGGGCGGCTTTGGCGGGCTTCCTCGAAACGCCCCGCCTCTTTCTACTGCCGCTGCGAGGTAAGCGAGCCTACCTCATCGTTCCAAAACGTTGTCTCTCTGAGCAGCAAACGTCCGAGCTAGCCGATTTGCTCGCACGCAACCTCACGAACCGAACGCAGTAGCGGGGCGAAAGAGCCGTCTCTCGAAGCACGAGTTAGGAGGGCTCACTATGTTTCCGTGGCTAACCGGGGAGCTGCTGCTCTTGCCGTATGACTACGTACCGCGAGACTTTGACGCATGCTCGGGACAAATCTTGCCGATCGGCGACGGCGTGTTGTTCGAGTTGATTGGAGACCAGTTCGGAGGCAATGGAACGTCAAACTTTGCGTTACCCGATCTGCGCGATCGCGAGCCGATCAAACACGTAAAATATTGCATCGCCACGACGGGCACGCCTCCCGAATGAAACGTCAAGCGTTTGTGTTGAGCGGCGCCGGCGCGGCGCTCGCCGGGTGTGCCGGCACGGCACTCTCTCCAAACTCGTTCGTCAACTCCGCGGCGCGTTCGATGGCATCGGTCTCGCCGGCGGCCCACGACGACCAGCTCCTTGGTTCGATCATGTTATTTCCGTACAACTTCATTCCCCAGCATTTCGAAAAATGTGCCGGCCAGATTCTGCCGGTACGCTCGAATCCGGGACTCTATTCGCTCTTGGGTAATCGCTTCGGGGGCGACGGATTCAAGGACTTCGGTCTTCCCGATATGCGCGGGCACGCGCCGGTCAAAGACTTAACGTACGCGATTGCAACCACCGGGATCTATCCGGACCGTAAGCGCCTGCAGCCACGCTACGCAGCAAGGCCGTTATTGGGCGAACTGTCGTTGGTCGCCTATCGTCCGAAGTACACGCCGCCCTCCGGCTGGGCGACCTGCAACGGCCAGCTTCTCAAGATCGACCATAATGGACCCCTTTACGCTCTGCTGGGGACAACGTTCGGAGGTGACGGCGAAACGACGTTCGGTCTGCCGGACTTACGCGAACACGAACTCCTGAAAGGAATAACGTATGTCATCGCACTGCAGGGCAGGTTCCCGCTCGCGCGTTGAGCCCGTTTACGGCTAAGGTCAACGTTTCTATGCCAAAGAAAAAGCAGCCTAAAATCGTTCCTCCTCGCGGACCGGCGACCAACCTGCGTAAGGCGGGAACACATGAGGATAAGCGGCGCAAGAATCAGGAGCAAATTGAAAAGAACGAGCACGAGCTCGACGACCTTACCGCGATCGGCGAGTGGGCTTTTGACGAGGACGTCTAACCGATAGCCGCTGCGCTACGCCGCGGTTGCCGCTCCAAACCACCGATTGAGCGCGTCGAAAAGACCCGGTGAGTGGCGATCTCCCACCCAAACAACATACCCGTCGGGTCGGATCAACACGGCTGCGGGGGCGCTGACCGCGCCAAGTACCGGGAGTTCCCACGCGCCGCCGTATTTGGCGTCGATCGACCCGACGCGATTCGCCCATCCACCGATGTCGAAGCCGCCGGGCTCACCGAGATTGAGCAGCATCGGCCGCGCAGCGTGCAGCAACGTGAACACGCGTATCGCACCGCCGCGCGTGACCAAATCGAGATCGGGCATGCGGCGTCCGATCAGCGGATGTCGATCGCCGAGATCGTAGTGAATGTCCAGACCCGACATCATCGCGGCGAATCGCTTGCGCGGCTCGTCCATTGCGAGGAGCTCGGAAACTGTGTCGCGCAGTGCCTTAGTGCGCTCTCCGGGGCGGCGAAGCGCGACTGCGGCCATCGTGTTGCGCAACACGCGAGCAGCGACGGGATGGCGTTCGGCGTGGTAAGTCTCCAAGAGACGGTCCGGCGATGTCTGCTTCACAACTTGGGCTAACTTCCAGCCCAAATTTACCGCATCTTGGACACCGACGTTGAGGCCCTGGCCACCATCCGGAGCGTGCACGTGTGCCGCGTCGCCCGCGATGAGCACCCGTCCCTTTCGGTAAGCCGCGGCCTGTCGTGTCATGTCGGTGAACCGGGAAATCCACGTGGGACTATGCACCCCGTAATCGGTGCTGCAGGCGGCGATAAGCGCTTCGCTGAGTTCGCGCAGAGTGGGCTCCGTCCCGGGTCCGACGGACGGTTCGGTCACCATGACTCCCACCGGCCCTCCTTCCTTGTAAACCACCTCGCCGTCGCGGATCTCGTACTCTGCTTTGCCGAACGAATGGATGCCAAAGGCATTGCGGTGGATGCCCAACGGCGGCTCCTCCGTCATCTCGACCTCGGCGATCAGGTTACTGGTTGTCGGATCCCACCCGGCGAACTCGATGCCGGCGGCCTTGCGAATCAGACTGCGTCCGCCGTCGCACCCGACGAGATATTTCGCGCGCAACGACCCGCCGTCACCGAGCTCGACGTCAACGCCGCTGTCGTCTTGCACGAAACCGGTCACTTCACGTCCGCAATAGATCGGAACGCCCAACTCGCCGGCCCAGCCGGTCAATATGCGCTCGATATGCTTCTGCCGCAGCCCGAGTCCGTAATTATGCCGCGTAGGAAAATCGCTGATGTCCAAGGTCGTCCCGGCGAATGCCGCGACCTGCGCAATTTGCCCCTCCGAGAGAAACCGTTCGGCGATTCCCCGCTGATCGAGAACTTCAATGGTGCGCGAATGCAGGCCGCCGGCGCGCCAACCGGCCAGTTCCAAGCCAGCACGCCGTTCGACGACCGCAACGTCGACGCTCGCCAACGCCAACTCGCCCGCTAGCATCAAGCCGGTTGGTCCCGCACCCACAACGATTACATCGGCATCCACTCCGGCATTATGCCGCACGGCCCGAGGCTTGCCGCAAGCCCCCGGGCAGGGTGTACAATGAAAGTGGAAGGGCGAAGAGATCGCCCGCTAGGCTTTAGGCTCGACCGAAACCTTCGTCATGACGTCGCCGCGCTTGATCGCGTCGAGCGCGTCAAAGCCGTCGCTCATCTGACCGAATACCGTATATTGCCCATCGAGAAAGCGCGCGTCGTCGAGGCAGATGTAAAACTGCGAGCCTGCCGAATCGGGGCGCGACGACCTTGCCATCGCGACGGTGCCGCGCACGTGCGGCTGTTTGCTGAACTCAGCTTTGAGATTGTAACCGGGACCTCCGGTTCCGTCGCCTTGCGGGTCGCCGCCCTGTACGACAAAGCCCGGCTCGACGCGATGAAACGCCAGCCCGTCATAGAATCCCGCCTCCGCCAGCTTGATGAACGCGGCCGAGTGGAGCGGCGCCTCATCGGGGAAAAATCCGAAGACGATGTCGCCGTGAGCGGTCGCAATTCGGACCTGAGAGCGTCGCGCGCGTTCGGTATATTCGGCGAGTTCTTCAGGTTTAGGCGGAAGATTCGTCACTGTGGATCCCTCAAGCTTCCAGCGACTTTCATCGCACGGTAAGAATGTAATCGCCGCGCCGCGAGCTTCCAAAAACTCGCGAGTCGCGCCTATTCTCGTCGAAGCGGACGGCAATGTCGTTTGCCATACCTGTTTCTTGCGCTGCCGATGTTACCTTAGTCTGAACCATTTTACGTTTTCTCAACTTTCAATCGGGAATTCTTTCCCGTCACTGTGAACCCAGCTGACCGCTAAAGGTTTCGCAAAAAGCGTTTTTCCGTCAACTTTTACACGCGGAAAGCACGCTTTGTTTCACATGCGACATTCGCACTTACAATCGCATACGCTTTACGGCACCGCTCGCCGATCCGTGACGAAATTGCAGAGCGCAAAATAATCGCTACGCCTCCAGCGCGCCAACGCAAGTCGACTCTAGACCAGGCCTACAAGGCCGAGAGAGCCTGGCTCACCTGCCGCCCGCTTCCCTGTCCCTCGAGGCGGCGGCAAGAAAACTCTAACCCGAGAAGAGCCCCGGAAAGATGACTTTAGTCACCTTGGTGGAATAAGCGGGCAAAGGACCGCCGGGCCTACCTTGGGTAGCTGCCGGCGGCCAACGCAAAAACTCGGGTCGTAAGTGGTAAGGGTCAAGCAGCAGCCGGCGTGGCTACAACTCGGTGATCTCTCCATTACCCTTGTTTTCCGGTCTTTTTCGAAGAGATCGATGAGCCGGCGACCCCAGCAGAGGCTGCAGTCTTGACCTAGCTATGGACTCCAACTCGTGCGCCGCGGCGGAGACGTTCGTCGTCGACCACCCCGCCTTTGGAAATATCACGTTCGTTTTTGACGGCCTGGATGTGAGTAGCGGATTTGCTGCCAGCGAAGGCTTCGTCTACCTCAGCGTGCAGTATCCAAAGTTCGACTTTAGCTTTCAACGTGAGGGGGCTACGTTTTCACCATCCCCGCTTAACAACGCGACGAGACACCTGATTGACGGCCGCTGGCAAACCGTTTCTGAGATCGCGCCCCCTGCGTTTCGTTACTTCGCCCTTTCAAAGGCAAAGGAACTCGCGAACCGTCACTCCTCAACCGACTCGAGATAGCTTACGTCCGCGAGATCCTGCGGGCGCGCGGCCGCCTTCTTGTTCGCAATGAGTTCTGCTCGGCCGATATACGAAACCGGGACGTCTCCATAAGTAGATTCGATCCTGGTTGCCCAGGCTTGCTCGAAAGTTACACCATCGATAGCGGTGATGAGGTCGATCTGATTTGGTGGCCGCCCCATGACAAAGAACGTACCGGGCGAGGCCAGGTCCGAACGCCGCAGATCTTCCAGAGGCGCGCCGAAAGTCAGCAGTGCCCGCCATACCTTGCCCGCGTTTTCGGAGTCCGACCCAACAAACAGGTCGACGTCACCCGTCGCGCGCGGGCGCCCGTGAAACGCAAAAGCATACGCCCCGACGATCAGGTATTCAGCGCCCTCCGCGTTTAACGCGCGCAACAGTTCGATCAAGTCGATATTCTGTTGCATCGTCCCCCCAAGGCATTCGCATCACAAGTTCCCAGATGGCTTCGGCCCGCTCGTGCGGCGGAATGGCGTCGTACGCCGCACGCTTTAGGTCCTCCGCTTCGCGAAACGAGTGTGCGACGATCCCTACCCAGCTCGCGCGCCGTGCGGCGGCGCGCTCTTCGACTGTCTCCATGTCTAGGCCCTAAATTTTGCGCGAGCTCATCTGGCAATCCTCTGCCTCTGCTTCTTCTTTCGGCTCCCCGGGGGCGCCCATGCCGTGATGGTGCCGTCTTTGGCGCTGACGTAGACCATTCCGTTAGCGATTACCGTCCCGACATTTCCTACGTCTGAGAGCGGTAAGCTCCACAACTGCGCGCCGGTTTTCGCATCGAACGCAAACTCGGTCTTGTGCGTGTAGTTGCTGACGTAGACGACGCCGTTGGCGATCGAGAGGGGCGAGCGCGGCGTTTGCGCGTTTGCATGGCTCGCGTCGGGACCGAAGTGTTTGTTCCAGACGGGTTTGGGGCTCAACGTGCAGCTCGCCTGTATTCTAAAGGCCGCTAGACCGGACTTGTAGCGGCCCGTGGTCGCCGGCATCCCGACGTACACGTAACCGGTAACCGGATCGAATGCGGGGACGCCCACGAAGTCTCCGTGATTGGTCGGGATGGACATGGCGATAAATTGAATCGGACCGTAGCTGATCGAACTGACGTCGTACAGTTCGAACATCCCCGACTTGTTGACGGCCGCGAGCATCGCCGGACAACCGTTGGGCTGGAAGAGCATGGGCGTCGCACCGAAATCGAAGTCTTGTTGGCCGTAAATCTGCGGAATGTTTGGCGGATAGTTGCTGGCAACAATGGTGTCGAGAGCCGGAGACAACTCGATAACCTGCTCGGCGTATGCCGCGTTTTGCTCAGCTCCCTGACTCGTATCCGCATTGCCGGTCGCCACGAAAACATTGTTGGTGGCGGGGTCGATCGAGCCGCCGCCGGGCCCCCATATGCCGCCGCCGCTCGCACCCGCCGACGCGGTCCCGCTCATCGTAAAGAACGCGCCGGCGATGCTCGGCACGTTCGTATTGATGGCCACGATGCGTCCGTACCAAGGCGTGAGGTCGCACGTGGAGCCGGTAACCGCGTAGAGCAAACCGTTCGACGGATTGTACGTGAGGCCGCCGTGCATGAAATTATGATCTGGTGTGTAGTCGGCGATCGTCACGGGCCAGCCGGAGGCTTCTTTACCCGTAGCCAGGTCGACCGCGTGCACTTGATTATGCCCGTCGCCGAAGTACAGCAGGCTCTTTGCGCGGTCGATCGCCGGCGTCTCGCCGATCGAGAACGTCATGTTGGTGCGGTCGCAGCGGTAACCCGCACTTGGAACGGCCATCTGCCAAATGATCGCACCGGTCGTCGCGTTGATGGCGTACATCGTCGATCCTTTGCCCGATCCCGCGTACAGAATGTTTGTCGCTTGGGAGTTCACGTACACGCCGGACGCCAAGACCGGCTCGTGAACCATGGCGGAGCCAACGTTGACGCTCCACAACTTCTGAAGGCTGCTGACGTTGTTCGTGCCGACCGTCGTCTCGAATGGGTTGTAGCCCGTTCGTTGCAAGTCGAATCCGAAGGAATCCCAGTCCGTCGTCCCCGACGACGGCCCATGGGCGCCTTTCGGAACGTTCCGATGCGCGGAGAATCTCGCGGTGGACCGGTTCGACGTTGTCGCAGGGGCGGCTTGCGGCGTTATCGGACTAACCTTTTCCGCTCCGCCGCAGCCGGCCAAAACTATGATGAGGGCAAGGCGAACCCAGCCCGGAACGTGCTGATGGCTCATTATCCAATTTGCTCCTTATATTGGATCGCAGCCTCATGCGATTTTCGGTAGTCTCGCGTTACCTCCGGCTTAGTTCAGCAGTTTCTAATGCCGACCGGCAGCGTGACCGGCGCGCTGCTCGCGCACCAGTGCCTCGATGCGCTCTTGGTCCACCCCGAGCTCCGCGAGCACGGCTTCGGCGAAACTGAACGCGCCTTCGGTCTCTGGTACGAGAGCATCGCTGGCACCGGCGCTGCGAAGAGCGGCAACCTGGCGCAGGCGGCCGGCCCGCACGACGATGCGCAGGTTGGTCCGATGCGACAACCGCTTTGTCAGCGCCAGATTGGCCACGCTGTCCGGAATCGTGCTCAGGACGACGCGCGTTTCCGGCCCGATCCCTCGCTCGATGACACGAGGATCCGCGCCGTCGCCGTACTGCGCCTCGGCGCCTTCGCTTTGCGCAAGCCGCACGAGGTCCACGTCGGTTTCGATAACGGCGCACCGAATGTGGGCGCGCGCGCAAATGGCGGCCACGGTGCGCCCGACGCGACCGTACCCGACGATGACGATCGCCGGACTGCTCGTGAAGGGTTGGATCTCTTGAATCGCTGCCGCGTCCAACGCGCGGCGGTGCGGTTTCAGTAGTCGCGCTGCCAGCGCCGCAATGACGATCGACAGCAGGGTCGCGCCGATTACGGTTGCGTACTCCTGCGTATCGAGGCGCTTGGCAAGGAAACTGTTGTTGGCGAGTACGACATTGAACTCGCCCAACGGCAGGAGCGCAATGCCGAGCGCCACCGCGGTTCCGGTGGGCTGCCGCGTCAAGCGGCTCAAGCCGTACCATGAGACGAACCGGATCAAAGCGATGATGATGCCGATCGTTAAGATCGCCGGCCAATAGAGGAGGACGGTGCGAACGTCAACGAGCGTGCCGATCGACACGAAGAACAACATGACGAAGAGCTCGCGAAACGGAGCAACGATGGATTGCACCATTCGGCTGCCCGCCGCCTCGGAGGTTACCGCACCGGCGACAAACGCGCCGAACTCAAAGGAGAGTCCGGCGATGTGGCCCAGCCACGCGGCAACCAAGGCGATGGCGGTGCAAAACGCGACCAGCGCATCGGCTGGAGCGCGCCGCAGAAAACCGATGACGATGCGGTGCAGCACGGTTGCGCCGAGAACGAGCGCGACGATGACGAATACCGCGGCTTTGAGCAACGGAATGGCCGCCCCCATCGGCGTCAAAGCCTGCGCCGGCGTGGTCGTGACGACCAATATCAACACGGCTACGAGATCTTGAGCGATGAGCAGCGCAACGGCAGCGTGACCGGCCCGTTTGTCCAAGAGTCCAAAGCCTTGCAAAAGCGCAACTCCGATCGCCGTACTCGAAAGGGTGAATGCGAGCCCCAGCGTGATCGGATGCGTGAAGGCAAAGGCAATGCCGAGCCCCCAGGCAACTGCGGCGAAGCCGGCCATTAGCACGAGATTCCCGGTCATCGGAATCACGCCGACGGCCCGAATCTCGCGCGGCGAAAAACCCAGCCCAAGACTGAAAAGCAAAAGGATCAGGCCGAGTTCGCTGAGACCGCCGAGTGAGACCGCGCTGGTATGATATCCCGGGGTGAACGGGCCGATGACGACCCCGGCCAATACATATCCAAGAGCCGGTGTAATTTTTGCCGCGCGCGCCAACGCGCCGAACACCGTCGCGGCGACGAGGGCAACGGTAAGATCTGTCAGAAACGTGACGGTGGCTTGTTCCAATGGTGCCCTTCGCGTTCAACGCAGGCGACGAACTCCCTTACGGGATTATCGCAAGAAGGTCAGAACTCCAAGCCACCATTGTGCCTTATAAGATTATGGCTTTTTGTTCGCGGGCGGTTTTAGCCGGCCTGATCGGCATCTTTCTCATGCCGGCGCCTGCGTTTTCCGAGCAGTCGCTTCCGACGCCGAGTCCAGTCGCATCGGCCTCGCCCGCAGCGCCCGAGGCAGGTGAGGTTCCAACGATTGTTGTGCCGGCAGGTTGGACCGTTAAGGACGCGATGCCGACCCTACCGGGTGCCGTCTACGTCGGCGGCTGGACCGCACCCGCTCCCGACTCCGCCTCGACGATCTACCTGAGCTACGTCCCCCTGTCACCCGACAAGCCGGTGACGCTGGAAGCCATCGCTCAAGCAATGGACGCGGCGTACAAGAAACTTATCGGCGCAAAGAACATGATCGCATCGCACGCAGAGAAACTCTGTGGCGGAACGGCCGACGGCTGGTACTCGGAAAATAAAGTTGCGTTCGGAGCGATGAATGTAATCTTGGAACAGACAGTCCTTCTCGGCAAGACGAGAACGTTCGTCGCAGCCTACGCCAGATTGGACACCGACAAAGAAGACCCGGCGGCGCGCGCCGCACTCGATACCATGTGCATCAAGTCAGGCGGGGTCATGAGGTCGGGGGGTGGACTGATACTTTTCGGCCACGGCGGAGGTGTTGGCTTATCGCGCGGACCCGGAGCATAGCCTTGCGTACGGCTCGTCTTAAAATAGAAGATGCCTTCAACAGGCTTACAGTCCACGACTTTTGGTCTGTATTTCGAGCGCCGCGCAGCGCGAACCGAGGCCTGGTCAAAGAGTAGGTCGCCGCTGGTGCGGTAGATCTTCACCTTCTCGATCGCCCCGTCGGAAGCGACCTGTACGGCAACGATAGCAAACACGTCGCCTTCGCTTGTTTGTACGGTGTCATCTGGTATTGCGGCGTCCGTTACTTCGGCGTCGTGCGAGCAATCACTGGGGGTTGAAGATGGCGCCGGCAATGGGCTCGCCTGTGCCAATATCAGCGTAAGGATGACCGCTAACTTCATACGCTACCAATAAACGGCAGAAAAGATGAGGATGCCGCTCACTATAGTTTCAACGCAAACACGGTCCCGCAGCCGAAAGCGGGGCCAAAGTAGCTGCATGATCCGGTGCCTCCTTCAGAGGTGGTTCCGTAAAGCCATCCGTTGATTTCTTTTAAGCCGCCCGTCGGATATCCGCCGTCAGGCGGTCTGGAAAAGGAGTACAGAATACGGAACTCCTTCGATTGCGTTAAACTAAAGATGACTCCAAATCCATCGCTGCCACCCTTGTAAGCAGCCCCATACAGGGTTCCGTTTACGCTGACGAGTGATTGCGGGGAATTCCCGTCAAGGGCCCCGCGTTTCCCGAAGCGGTGGAGGACGGTTAGTCTTCCAGACAAAGTCATTTTAAAAACAGTGCCGTGGCCCTCGCGGCCTGGACCACCGCCACCAACCGTTGTTCCGTAAAGAGCCCCGTCAACCAAGATTAGGGGCGTCTGCACTCCCTCTCCGTCTGTTCGACCGTGAAAGCTGTGAATGACCGACTCTTCGCCGGCCTTGGTTATAGAGAAAACGGTTCCGGCATTCTCCGCGCCACCGACGTTCGTTGTACCGTACAACATGTCGCCAACGACAGTGAGGCCCGCGTATGGAGCGCTCCCATCAGAATATTTGAAGCGATGGAGAACACGATGCCTCCCAGAGAGCGTACATGAGTAGACCGTACCGTTTCGGTGGCTGCCGCCAGTGTCCGTAGTACCGTAAAGAACGCCGTTCAACGAGGTCAATTGGCCAAGCGGACCCTCTCCGTCGCGGCCTCCCTTAAAGCTATATAGCACTTCTTCTTTTCCGGAGCTGCTTATCTTGAAGATGGCGCCGCGTCCGTGTGTGCCGCCCCACGCCGTCACCCCGTACCACGATCCGTTAATGTTGGTCAGCGCGGCTTGAGGATTCGCGGCGTCGGGGGGACCCTTGAAGGCGTAAATGACATTTTCCGCGCCGGAAGTGCTGATGCTAAATACCGCTCCACACTCCGCGCGTTTGGCGTAGCAGCTACGTCCCCCGTATTTAACGGTCCCATAGAGCTTACCGTCCATCACTGAGAGCGGAGCGACCGGAAGCCCACCATGTTTGCCACCTTGAAAACTGAAGATGACCTGATAGGTCGATGTGGCACCGCGCGCTAACGGCGCGTCACTCTGTTGCCAGGTCGTTGTTCTAATAGGAAGCTGCGACGTTCCGCATGCCGTTAGAACTGCAGCGACCAAGCCGATCCCCAAGACCCTGAACCGAAACGCTTCCACTCCCATTTCCACTCCAGTGTTCGATCCTTCAAGGGCTTTTCTGAATCGCGGTCGGAGGGGCTCGAACCCCCAGCCTACAGGTTCGAAGCCTGTTGCTCTATCCAATTGAGCTACGACCGCGTGGTGTTTTCGCTCGGTCATCCTTCGACAAGCTCAGGATGACATTCCCCGCCCGTCCTTCGACTGCTCGCTCCGCTCGCGCTCAGGATGACGCGTAGAGATCCCTCCGCGTTCGCGGCAGATCGACGTTACCGCTCGCGTCGGGCTTCGCGAGGAGCGACTGATAGACCGCGATTCGGCCGGAACGAAAGCCTTGCGCGCTTCCCGCGAGGTAGAGCCGCCACAGCCGATAACTCTCGGCGCCGGCGGCCGCGATCGCCGCAGCACGATTGCGCTCGAGATTCGAAACCCAGTCGCGCAGCGTCCGCTCGTAGTGCTCGCGCAGGTTCTCGACGTCGCGCACTTCGAAGCCCGCGCGTTCGCCGCCACGCAGCGCTTCCGACACCGAGACCAGCTCGCCGTCGGGAAAGATGTAACGCCCAAGGAACCCCGACGCCTTATACCCCTTGCGTTTCGGGCTTTGGTCGGCGATGGCGTGGTTGAGGAAGAGCCCGCCCGGGCGCAGCGCATCGAATGCAGCGCGAAAATACTCGGCGAATCGCGCACGCCCGACGTGCTCGAACATGCCGACGCTGACGATCTTGTCGAACCTCTCACCGCGCAGCTCGCGATAATCGCGCTGCTCGATTCGCGCCCTGTCGCCGAGCGAAGCCTCGGCGACACGCCGCGTAGCCTCCTCGTACTGCCGGCGGCTCAACGTAATGCCCACCGCCTCTACGCCAAAGTCGCGCGCCGCCTTGATGACCAGGGCACCCCAGCCGCAGCCGATATCCAGCAGCCGCTCTCCGGGGCGCAAACGCAGTTTGCGCAAGGTATGGTCGAGCTTGGCCGATTGCGCCGCCTCGAGCGTACTTACGTCTTCGTCATAGTAGGCACACGAGTAAACGAGCCCGGGATCGAGGAACGACGCGTAAAACTCCACCGGCTGATCGTAGTGAAAACCGACGGCGGCGCGATCGCGCGCCGCCGAATGCGCGCGGCCGTGCAACGATGCTTCGTGCAGCGCCGGCAATGCGGGCTTGGGCAGCCGCCGCAGCGCGCCGATCAAGCGCACGACGCGCGCCGGCGTCAGCGAATCCGAAGCTCGAAACATCGCGTCGACGAAATCCTCAACGCTGCCCTCGACGTCGAGCAGGCCGGCCCCAAAAGCCCGCCCGAGCGACAGATCGAGAGGCGGCGCAAACGCGGCCCGAAGCGCCCCCGGCGCATTGACGACTAGAGCGAAACTAGGGGTATTGTCGGGAACAATGCGCGACCCGTCCCAGAGCCGCACCCCGAACTCGCGTCCGTAGGCATTACCGAATACAAGGCGCAGGATCGCCGCGGCGATGCGTGCGTAGGGATCGCCCGAGGCAAACTCTTCAGCGATCAAAGGCGACTATCTCGTTCGCCTCCCGATGGTTGGTCCAAAACTTCGACCCGTCAAAGGCAAGTGCGCGGGCGGCAAATGGAATGCGTGCGAGATCCTCGCTCTGGTTCGTACCGTTCGCCGAGACGCGCGTCAAGAAGTATTCGTCGCCGTCTTCGTCTTCGGTCGTGATGAGATAAAACGCGCCGTCGGAGTAACACTGCCCGCAGACGCCCCGCGGCAGATCGATGGTCCGTACCACGGCGCCGTGCTCGTCAATGCCGAGTAGCCGCCGATTGTACCACTGGCTCACGTAGAGCCACGTCCCATCGTAACTGAGTTGCGAACCGGTGTAGTCGGGGCAATCGATCGCATCCCCCGTCTTAAAGCCGTGGCCGGGGACGAAACGGCGCACGATGCGATCGTCGTCGGCGCCCTCACCGCAGATAACGCGCAACTCGTCGCCGAGCACGGTCATGCCCCACGGTTTACCGGGCACCTTTGCCTCTTCACTCACCGTCCAGTGAATCGGATCGATTGCGTAGAGCCGATCGGTCTCGATCGAGCCCATCCAGAGCTTTTCACCGTCAAAAGCCAGCGCCTGAGGGCGCGGCGCGGGCGACGGCAGCCGTAGCGCTTCGTTGATATCCTGCACGTCGGCTGATTACAGCGCCGGCCGCCGGGCAACCTGTCGCCAAAAAGAGGATCGAGGCCTGCACGCTGCAGGCCTCGATGTTTCTTGCGTAGGTAAGCTACTGCATTGGACTAAGCCCTCTACTAGCACTTACTGTATCCATGATTCCCCGGCTGCGTGGCCTCTAAACGCACCGCGCGCCCGCTCGGCCGGGCGTTACGGCGAAGGACCGGGCGTTGGAATATTGCCGCACAGCGTGGCGCTCGACATCACCGCTTTCGCCGCGTCGTTCTCGCGGGTCGCGGTTTGGTCGATCGTCCAGTTAAGGCCGTCGATCAATCGCGTAACCGGATTGTAGCCCAGCGTCAGCCCGGGAACCGTCGCCAACTCGATGTTGTACGGATTTTGCGGGATGCCGGGAATATTCGGATTGACGGTAAGCGGATTGGGCGCCGGTGTGGCCGAGGTGGCGCGCTGCGAATCGGGCGAGCTCAAGGCCCCGATGTACTCTTGTCCACTATGCTGTAGATCGGCCATCTGCTGCGTGTCGACGAAGCCGCTGATGATATCGAGCGAGGCGTTTTGCGTCGCCAGCGCTTGGAGCAGCTTGGCACGAATCGCTTTGAGCTCCTTGTCGTCGTCGGGCCGGCCGGAACCGTGCAGCAGTTGCGGCGAGTCGAGCAGCGTCTGTATGGCGATGATGTTGTTGGCGATCGGACGAATTAGATTTTCCATCGAGAGCAACGCCATGCTCTGCGCCGGATTCGACGTCCCGCCGCCCGGATCGCCCGGCACGCGCTGGCGTGGATCGGACGCCGTCGTGGCATCGCCGCCGTAGAGCGTCGCCATATTGTATTGCTTGAACAACTCGGGGCTCTTCTTGATGGTAGCGTCGTTCTGCAGCATCATGCCGATAGCCGGCGCGATGTGCTCGTGCAGCTCGCTGCAGAGCGGCCGGCTCACGACGCGATAAATCTGCGGC